>JAAXHY010000522.1 GCA_012270665.1 Dehalococcoidia bacterium | reverse complement strand
CAGCGTCGAAGCTACGAAAGGATTCTCTCGCCGTCTGTCGGCCTGCACTATAAACAGCGACTTATACGTATGTTCTGAATCCATGCCGTAATTGTAGCATAGAATAAAGTATTAGACGAAACCGCGATCTCCCTGATATGCATGGTTTTCCAGGATTGACATTTGCATCATTATACGATATTTAGTATCATATAGTGCATCTTCACAGATGTCTAGGATACCTTGTGCAGTGCGTCATATACGTATCTTTCAGAGTTAATACATAGATCAAAATATGATACTATATATCATCTAGTGCTCTTGATTCATTTTGTTCGGCTCGTTGCAAGTGTATTCAACTTGGTCATGGCCGGTTCGAGTGAAATTGGTAGCTAAGCAGGAGATAGAGGTAAGCTATGAAACGATCATCTACTTGTAGGAGTTCCCGAGTCGCGCTAGGCGTCATACTCGGGATGGCTAGCCTTCTGGCTTTTGTACTGGCGTGTGGAACCCAGGATGAAGATGCCCCCGCCGCTCCTCAACCCGCGCCCACAGTGGACGTTGCGGCGATCATCAACCAGACCATGCAGGCGATGCCTCAGCAAGAGACGATGTCGCCGGCCGACGTTGCAAAAGCTGTACAAGACACCATGGCTGCACAGCCCGGCGTTACCCAGGCGGACGTGGCTCAGGCCATCGCCGAAGCGCTCGAAGCAAGGCCCGGCGTTACCCAGGCGGACGTGGCTGACGCCATCGCCAGCGCAATGGCACAGCAGCCACAGCAGGAAGGTCTGACCGAGGCGGATGTGGCTCAGGCCATCGCCGAAGCGCTGGCCCAGCAGACTCCTAGCCTGACAGAGGCTGAGGTGGGCGCAGCCATTGCCAGGGCCATGGCAGAGCGGCCCAGCGTGACCCAGGAAGACATCCAGTCTGCGGTCTCACAGGCAATGGAAGCGCAGCAGGGCATGATGCCTGAGCGCATGAGTACGACAATCACTGTCGCGCTCGCCAACGTAGGCGCCCCCCAGTTCCGAAACGAGAAGGGCCAGTGGCCGGACGTTTCGTTTCATGGATTCTTCGGATTCCAGGAGCCCCTTCTCGGCTGGACGCCATCTGAGGACATCACGGGCGCCCCTCTGGTAAACAACAACACATGCGCGGCTCCCCTCGTCATCACCGGATGGGAGTGGGAAATGCCCGGTAAAGACGGATCGTCTATTGTAAGGCTCGACGAGGATCTCGTCGGCATTGACGATCCGATGAAGTCAATTGAAGACACTGCCATATCGCTACCTAAATCTGAGCGGGTCAATCCCGATGACGAGGGGATAGTCAGGCTGTTCATTCGACCCGGAATCCACTTTTACAGAGCCGGGGACGACGGCGAACTAGTTGACATGCACGAGTTGACCGCCGAGGACGTTGCCTGGTCTCTGAACGACGCGGGTTCAGACAACCCGAACTCCACCCACTCGCATTCGTCACGGCTGTACGAGTTCTACCAGAAGTGGGAGGTCGAGGACACCTACGTGGTAGTTGCGCCAAACAGGGCGTTTACCTCTGACGGCGTACAGACTGTCTCATCACAGTGCTGGGACTCGGTGTTCATGCAGTCCAAGACTTACCAGGACGAGTTAGTAGCCGCCGGCAATGAGTTCGGGACGTTTGGATTCCCGCACGGCTCAGGATCTTTCGTAGTCCACCAGTGGCGGCCAAATGAGCGCATTGACGCCGAGTCTCGGGTGGACCATTGGCGCGCGAACGCTCCTTATGACAACCTCGTGATCCTCCAGGCTAACGAGGCTCAGAGCCGGTCGGCTATGCTTCAGACCCGACTGGCCGACATAGCCACGGCGTCCATCCAGGACGTCGGAAGGCTGAATGCGGAAGGCTTCAGGTTCCACGACGGCCTGGACACTATCTACGGCCACTTCTTCTACTTCTCGGGCAACTACCATTCATTCAAGGACCCGGAAACAGGGGAGCCGGTGCTGCGCGAAGGATTCAAGCCTTCGGCGAAGTACCCGTGGATCGGCGATCCCCGCCTTGAGTGCGTAGGCATAGATCGAACCGATCCCGCTATTCAGGACGTTCCCGGCGCGGGCTGCGACGCGCAAGGCTTCGACAACAAGGACACGGACAGGTTCGACTACAACACTCCGTCTATGGAATCGGCCAGGAAATTCAGGCTTGCCCTGATCCACGCGATTGACCGCGAGCTGATCGCGGAAGCGGTCACCGGCGGTTATGGCGGCGCGGTTTACGCCGGCTGGTACCCAGGCACTCGTTTCCACCAGCTTCACCCCGAGTACAAGGACAAGTGGGCATACCCATTCAACCCGGAGAAGGCGCAGGAACTTCTGAAAGAGTCCGGCGTTAGCGAAGGCTTCGAGTTTGAGTTCTGGTGCTCGCAGGGCAACAACACCTCGCTTGAGGTATGCGAAGCCACCATCGGTCAGTGGAGAGAGCACTTAGGTCTCAGGCCATACATTGACAGCCAGCAGTACTCTGCCCGTAGGCCCGCCATGCTAGGTCGCCAGATTCACGTGCCGTGGATGGTCCAGTGGGGCCCCAATAGAAAGGAGGGGCGCGTGAGAGATGTTGGCGGCACGCTGCCGGGATGCTGCCTCTGGCCTATTCCCGCCGGCGGCTTCAACCCTGGAGTCGAGGATAACCTGCACTACGACTACCGAGAGGCAACACGTGTATTGCCGAAGGGGTCGCCTGAGCAGTTAGCGGTGCGTGAAGAGATGATTGACTGGGCGCACCACTCGGGTATGGCGGGCGGCGTGGTCGAAGTTCCAGTGCTGGTAGGGTTCAACTCCGAAACAATCCAGAGTTGGGACCTGAAGCCTTGGGATCTCCCGAATTCGTTCGAAACCGTGCTGCCGACCGGCAGGTAGATTCCCGCCAAGAGGCGCGCGGCGCGGCCTGATAGGTTGATATAGCATCGCCGCCCGGGCAGAAAGACCCGGGCGGCGATAGAGTTGTCCATATCTATTATAGCCGCTACGGTCGGGAGCGCATGGCATGAAGGTCTTCATAATACGGCGACTTATCTTCGTCGTCATATCAGTAATCTCCTCGACTCTCATAGTTTTCGCTCTTTCCCGCTTCTCCGGGGGAGATCCTCGTTCCTTGATGCTCAACGTCGGCTACGCTTCGTCGCCTGAGATATGGGAGGCGTGGGGCGAGAGGCTTCACCTGGATAAATCGCTCGTCCACCAATACTTCATCTGGCTCTGGAACCTGGTCGTCCATCAAGACTTCGGCCTTTCGATGAAGACGGGCCAGCCCGCGAACGAGATGATCATGCAGTTCGCGCCGGCCAGCCTTCAACTCGGGTTCTGCGCCGCCCTGTTCGTATTCATTACCGGCATTCCCCTCGGAGTTCTCTCGGCCGTGAAGCGCGGCTCGATTTGGGACATCATCGCCAGGACTTTCGCGCTCTTCGGCCAGGCGTTGCCGCCGTTCTGGCTTGGCATCATGCTCATCCTGCTATTCGCGGTAAACCTGGATTGGCTTCCCGCCGGAACCAGGGGACACGGCACTGATTGGCCAGAGCGGCTCAAGTTCTACGTCATGCCGACTGTCACCTTGGGGTGGCTGGCGTCGGCGACTGTGCTTCGACTAGTGCGATCTTCCATGTTGGAGGTACTGGACTCCGAATTCGTGAAGCTGGCTCGCGCCAAAGGCGTGGGATCTACCGCCGTAGTGTGGAAGCACGCCTTTCGCAACGCTTTGATTCCCCCACTGACCGTCTCTGTGCTGATTCTCGCGGGATTTGTCAGCGGCGCTGTCGTCACTGAGGCCGTGTTCTCATGGCCTGGCTTGGGATTCATGGTATACCAGGCAGTCTTGAACATTGATTTTCCAGTGGTAACCGCCGCGGTGCTGGCGCTGACCCTGTTAATAGTCGCGGCGCTGTTCGTACTCGACATACTTTACGCGCTCATAGATCCCAGAATCCGATACACGTGAGGGGCGCTTAGTTGACCAATAAAGCCAGGTGGCACACCGTTTCCGAACTTGTAGAACCCGGGAAATCAACCCGGCTCAGGGATACCCTGTATGTTCTCCGCAGGTGGCCCCTGATACCGTTCTTCATTCTCGCGGCGCTCGTCATCTGCGCGATCTTCGCCCCTCTTCTCGCGCCTCATAACCCAGTGGAGGACCAGCTCAGAGCGGTTCTCGCTTCTCCGGCGTGGTATCCGCCCTGTGAGGCGGGCCAGCGAAGCAACAAGTTCCAGTCCTGCAACACGAATGGGATTCCTCTCGGCCCTGATCGGAAGGTGTACAACTTTGTCCTAGGCGCGGACCAACTCGGCCGCGACCTGTTGAGCAGAATGATATACGGCGCGCGCATCTCACTGACTTTCGCCTCAATCGCGATTGTCTGCGGCGCCGTCGTCGGCGCTACCCTCGGGCTGGTAGCGGGCTACTACGGCGGTCTGGTTGACGAGATAATCATGCGCGCGACCGACGTCTTCACCGCGCTGCCATACATCATAGTCGCCATTTCAATCGTAATCGTTTTGGGACAGTCGTTCATAGTGATTGTTCTGGTTCTAGCGCTTGCGAGTTGGACGGGCATCGCGCGTCTGGTCCGAGGACAGACGCTTCAGGTAAGGAATTTTGAATACCTTGCGCTCGCCAGGGTGGCCGGAGCTTCCACTCCCAGAATCATGTACAAACACTTGCTTCCGGCAGTGGCGAACACCATAGTTGTCGCCATGACTCTGCAAGTTGGAAGCGCTATCTTGAGCGAGAGCATTCTTTCGTTCCTTGGGGCCGGAGTGCCGCCTCCGACTCCCTCATGGGGAGCGGACATCTCACACGGACGCGAGTACCTGGGATCTGCCTGGTGGGTCGCGTTCTTCCCTGGTATGGCTATCTTTCTGACAGTGCTGACGTTCAACTTCATTGGCGACTGGCTTCGCGACCGTTGGGATCCAAGGCTGCGACAGATCTAAAGCGCTGGCGATTTTGGGCGCTAATGCCCTGCCCCACACCATACCCAGGAGCTTTTCGTCTCCGATCTCTCGTTCATCCTGAGCTTGTCGAAGGGTCACCACGAACGGACTACTCAAGTGACGCCTAACAATGAAAGATCCTGACGCCATACAACCATCCATCATCATCGTGCCGCTGTGATACAATTCGTCTCGGCTTACCAGGCAACGGAAAATCTGTCGCAGAACACGCCCCCGAGGAAATGACATGAACTCCCGAAACTACGACATTGCCGTCATCGGCGGCGGCATAATCGGACTCGCGACCGCGATGAGGCTCACACAGGAGCATCCCGACCAGAAGGTCGTCGTCATCGAGAAAGAGTCCGAGGTAGCGCGGCACCAGACGGGGCACAATTCCGGCGTCATACACGCGGGCATCTACTACGCCCCGGGATCGCAGAAGGCCAACTTCTGCTCCACCGGCGGCAGGCTGCTGAGGGAGTTCTGCGACGAGCGCGGCGTCGAATACGAGATGTGCGGCAAGATCATCGTCGCGGTCAACGATTCAGAAGTCCCCGGACTCGAAGAACTCTACCGCCGTGGGACCGCCAACGGCGCTGAGGGCCTCGAACTCATCGGCCCCGAAGAACTCAGGGAACACGAGCCGCACGTCGCCGGGGTCAAGGCGATATGGTCCCCCAACACCGGCATCATAGACTTCACCAAGGTATCAGAAGCCTACTCCATCGAGATGCGCGAGAACGGCGGCGACCTGGTTCTGGACGCCGAGGTCCACTCCATATCCAGGAGCAACGGCTCCGTGGATATCCAGACAGGCGCGGGCGACTTCACCGCCAGAAACATCATCAACTGCGCCGGACTCCACGCCGACAAGGTCGCGCGCATGATGGACGTGGAAATCGGCGTGCGCATCATCCCGTTCAGGGGGGAATACTTCTCTATCAGGCCAGAGAGATCCCATCTCGTCAATGGTCTCATATATCCCGTGCCAGACCCGTCGCTGCCCTTCCTGGGCGTCCACTTCACCAAGCGGATAGACGGCTCAGTCGAAGCGGGCCCCAACGCCGTGCTCGCCCTGAAGCGCGAGGGATACACCAAGACCTCGTTCTCCTTCGGCGACACCTGGGACACCCTCAGCTATCCCGGCTTCTGGAAGATGTCAATGAAATACTGGAAGACCGGAATTGACGAGCAGTACCGCTCGCTTGTCAAGTCCGTGTTCGTCAAGTCTCTCCAGACCCTGGTGCCGGAGGTAACCGGCGACGACCTCTACTCCCCCGGCGCCGGGGTCCGCGCCCAGGTCGTTGACGACAACGGCGCGCTGCTACAAGACTTCAGCATCGCCCAGACCGAGGGCGCGATACACGTCCTGAGCGCCCCATCCCCCGGCGCGACTTCATCGCTTTCCATAAGCCGCTATATAGTGGATATGGCACAAGAATCGTTCGGGCTGGCTTCGTAGAGAGCGGGGTGGCGCGCGACTCCCTCAAATCGGCAAACGACCCAATGGATGATATATCATTGTCAGAAGACATCTAACCCGACAATCCCGAGAGGTCTGTGATGGTCGGCAAGACGACTACTCCCACCAGAACACACACCGAACTCGAACGCTTCCCCGAGTTTCCACCGCGCGACGATATGAACAATCCCCTCTATCTCTACCGCCCCTCATACATCTACGCGCTGGAACTGTATCTCGGAAACCCACAGACAACGATAGTTCTTGGAGAGGTTCCGCTGGGCTGGACTCCAGGGCAGAGGCAGGGCGTCCGCATACCCGACCTTCTGATAGCGGACAACGTTGACCGCGCGGTCATCATCGAACAGTGGGGCTATGCGATAGAGCAGCAGGGAAAGCCCCCGGACTTCGCGCTGGAGGTGGCGTCCGCAACGACCGGAGAGACCGATTACACCGCCAAGCGACGCGACTACGAAGCCTACGGAGTGTCCGAATACTGGCGATTCGACCCGTCGGGGGGAGAGTATCACGACGTTGCGCTGGCCGGAGACCGTCTGGTGGACGGCGCGTATCAGCCCATCGAGATAGAGTGGCTGGATGAGGATCGCTGTCGCGGTTACAGCGAGTTCCTGGGGCTGTACGTATGCTGGGAGTACGGTGAACTGCGCTGGTACGACCCCGGGACCGAGAGCTACATCCGCACCCATGCCGACGATGTTGAACGCGCCGACCGGGCCGAGCGACGCGCCGACCGGGCCGAAGCGGAAATCGAAAGGCTCAGGAAGCGACTGGAAGCCATGGGAGGGGAGGAGTAGCGCCTAGTGAGCACGGCGAAGGACTCGTTCAACCTGGCTTCATAGCCAATGGAGACCGCCAGATGCTGATACACGAACACATACAGACAGCCCAAGACTTCCTCGAAGCGGCTGACAGAGAATTTGAAGCCGGAGACGTATTGCAAGCCTCCGAGAAGATGTGGGGGGCGGCGTCCCACACTGTTATGGCAGTATCCCAGCGGCGCGGCTGGCCGTATGGATCTCATAATGCGATGAGAGTGGCAGTCAGAAGACTCGCTGAAGAACGCGACGACCCTTTCCTAAGCGCCGCATTTGGAGTAGCCGAGAAGTTCCACGCCAACTTCTACCACAGCTTCATGGAATCCGAAGAACGACAAGAATCCATAGCCTCGGTAAGACTTCTGGTCTCCCGTTTGATGGAAATGACAGACGATGGCCGAAACGGCTCGAATCAATCTCCTGGATAGGCACGAAAGAGGAGACGAAATGAAAATCGCATACGCATTCAGACGAGGAACCTTCTACCCCTTCATGGCGGGCGCGGCCTGGAACATTCCCGATGACCCCAAGACTCGCACCGAGTACCTCGGTCGAGTCAACGACATCGGCTTCGATGGCATCGAGCTTGGCTTCGAGGCATTTGGAGGCTTCGACGCCACGGAGAAGACCGCTACCGAGTTCCAGTCCACTCTCGAAGACGCCGGAACTCCCTGCGTCGCCATACGCGCGGGAGGCGGCCTGAGTCAGCCCAACGTCGCCGCTGAAAACCGCAAGCGTCTCGAGAAGGCTGTCGAGATAGCCGGGTGGACGGGCGTCGGAGTGGTGAACACCGCGCTCGGTACCCCGCCGCGCGACGCCACCCTCGATACAGGGCCAAGCGGTGAGCCTTCCTCGCACGGCTCTAGCGCGCTCGCCACCGAGGACGACTTCGTTCGCGCCGCCAACGCGCTGAGAGAAGTTGGCGCGGTTGCCGGGGACCACGGCATCAACATCACCATCGAGGTCCACCAGCACTCCATAGCCGACAACTCCTGGTCAACACTCCACCTGCTCGAACTGACCAACAGCCCCAACGTGTTCGCCAACCCCGATCTGGGCAATGTCCTCTGGACATACGAGGAACCCGAAGAGACGATGGAAGAGTGCATCGTCGCGCTCGCGCCCCACTCTAAGTATTGGCACTGCAAGAGTCTCCAGCGCGTCCACATCCCCGAGCTCAACCACTCGTACTTCATCCGCACCCCTCTCCCGGACGGCGACATTGACTACCGATTCGCACTCTCCGCGATGGTGGACGCCGGGTATGACGGCTACTTCGCTCTCGAAGGAACCAACACCGGCGACCAACTCCACAAGGACAAGCGAAGCGTTGACTACGTGAAGGATATTCTCGCCGAATTGGAGGACTAAGAGATTCGGTCAGATTCTAATCCACTTCTGAAATTGTCTCCTTTCTGTTCAGGCAATCGCATTCTCGGGGTAATGGCCTATTGACGCGCTTGTTTGGGACCAGTCCAATTCAGTGGGCGACTGTGACAGCTTTGTCCGAGTGAGGCCCCAACTATGCTGACAACGGGCATATAGCAACAGGTCCGGAGAATGCGATTGCCCTGGCTTTCTGTTGACTCTCTTGCAGAATCGGAAGTCCCTCTTGTATCATCTCAGAGCTTTTCGGAGACTAACTGTGATGTTGCGCCGCCCGCTGGCACTCTCTGGACTGTAAAGCAGACCCTTTATCGTTCCAGTTGGAGAGGTTGGAAAAAGATAGAGACGGCATACTCCTCATGCCCGACCGCAAACCAAGGCCCTTATAGCACTACTTGTTACGCGACTTGGATGCGAGCGCACATTAACTGGCGATGCGAGAGGGGAACCTTCTACAACTACAGGGTAGTGGCCGACCACGCGCTCATAGTGCCGAACGACCTCACTTACACATACACATCCTCCGCCCAAAACGCACAGTACTGGCAGCGTGGCAAAATAGAATGCACTCGCTGAATGGAGGGGACGATCATGCCGGTCGAGAGTCGTGTCAGTATGCCTCGCCCGCGAGGTTGCTGGTACGCAAGGACTGGGCAAGAACCGGCAGCCCGCTACGCCGTCTTCTGAGCGCCACGACCCTTGCCGCGAGGTTCATACGAGAAAAGTCGCATCGTGTCCTCTGTCTCTTGAGACCGTCGCATCGCCAGCCACCGGTGACTGAATTGGACGAGTATGGTTTTCCACGGATGTGGAGAAGAGACCCGGCTTCAGATAAGTCTCACAAGCGACAGTTCCGGCGTTCAGTCGAACACTGGCCCATATTCGAGCGGTGGTGCCAGGAACATGGCCTCAGAGCATTCCCCGCCTCTGAAGAGACCTTGCTCCGGTTCCTTCTCTTTCCGCCGGTGACAGGTCGCGAGCTTTATGAGACATGGTGGGCGGTATCGTTTCGCCACGATGCTTACTATTGGGTCTCAGACGCAGATCCCCTATACCTGCTCCAATACGGCAATGGCGTGTACGTGAGCCAGGATGGACTCGTGACGGTACCCGACGACATTCAGTTGTGGGAAGGTATGTCCGACCAGTTGTTGTCCGACCTGGACCGTTATCGGAGGCTTAGATAGATATCCTCTCGCAAAGGTCCCCCTAGCAGCGGTTGAGCATCACTTCAATGCTCCAGTCCAGGTAATCCGGCTCGGTTCCGACGAGGCATATCTGGTGCAAGTCGAAGCGGGACTGGGTGCGCAGGGGACACGCCTGGCACAGCGCGACCAAGTTATAGTCGTTGCAATTGGACGGGTCCATGTCCAGGTGGTGGACGGTGAGCGTCCGTTGTTTGCCGTCTTGGGGGGGTGAATGCAATCCGTGTGCAACTCGCTGTAAACTAGCGCGCTTGTGATGGCCCAACCAGTGAACTTGACCATAAAACCCTATCAAATCGTACTCCATACTTCACCTCCTCGCTATTCCTCTAGAAGATTTCAGAAGGCCGTAAGTCCAGTCAGCCATCATTCCCGCGAAGGCAGGAATCTAGGGAAGGCGAGACCCCGCGACTGCTGCAACTCCACTTCTGAAATTGTCGCTTTTCCTATGTGAAACTTGACACAATATCCCTAAGTTCACTAAAATTCTGAGGTTGGCGGTTGGGCTCGCCTGAATGATTCTTCAGGGGTTTGAGATGGAATTGAACGTTTCACAACTGTTGATGCAGCCCAGCGGCTCTAGCCGCGAATACTCTCTCGATGAGGTTGTCAGCCTTGCTGAGGACATTCGCGAGGCTAGGATTCAGGGAAGGGTGAGCCTTCTCAGGACCAATAAGAGTGTATGGGTGAGCGCGGCCCTGGACCCGCGATAGACTCTGAATGCGGACGCTGTCTTACCCCTTACAGCCATCCGATTCACCTGGATATAGAGGAGGAATTCGTTCCAACGCTGAATCCCCTGACCGGAGCCAAAGCGCCGCCTCCCGACAATGAAGTCAAGGACTACTGTGTAATTGACGAAAATCACATCCTCGACCTTACCGACACCGTGAGAGAGTACACAATCATGGCGCTGCCGATGAAGCCGCTGTGCGACCATCATTGCGCCGGACTGTGTCCCGACTGTGGAGCGGACCTGAATCTGACCGACTGCTCGTGCGAGGCCCCTCTGGACGCTCGCTGGGGGCCCCTCCTCGAACTGATGTCGGGAACGCCTGAGAGGAACTAGGACCGAAACGAGAAACCACAAATGCCACCACTACCGAAGAAGAAACATTCGAAGAAGCGACAGGGTGGACGCTCCGCCCACTTTGCGATCAAGAGCGTCTCACTCTCCCGGTGCCCGCAATGTCGGAGAGCGAGGCTCCCTCATAGGGTCTGCGCTAGCTGCGGCTACTACAACGGGCGAGAAGTAATCCCCGAAACCAGTTCAGACATATTCTAGGCCGATTGTCCGTACAGAAATTTCATACTCACAGTCCCCCTACATGGAGTTTTTGACATGACACTCACGTTCAACAAAGAAGCCCGTGGCCCCGAAGTTGCATATCTCTTCCCGGGACAGGGCGCGCAGGCTGTCGGGATGGGTAAAGAGCTCTACGACAATTCTTCGGCCGCCAAAGACGTATTCGACCAGATTGACGACGCGCTCGGGCGCTCTCTGACCAAGGTTATGTTCGAGGGCCCCGAAGACGAACTTCGCCAGACGGTGAACGCCCAGCCGGGCATAATGGCCGTCAGCCTCGCCTGCATGAGCGCGATGGAACAGGAGCTCGATCCCGACATCATGCCTCAGCCTATTTTCATGGCGGGGCACAGCCTCGGCGAGTACACCGCCCTCGCCGTATCGGGGGCGCTTGGCGTTGACCAGACCGCGCTGCTCGTACAGGAGAGAGGCCGGCTGATGCAGGAAGCCTGCGACCAGAATCCGGGCACCATGGCCGCCGTGATCGGACTCGACCAGATGGCGCTCCAGGAAGTCATTCGCGAGGCCGGCGTCTGGATCTCCAATGTGAACACAGGTGACCAGATAGTCATCAGCGGCGAGCGAATGGCGATTGCCAGGGCCATGGACCTCTGCGAAGCGCGCGGCGCCAAGAAGGTCATCGCTCTCAGGGTAGGCGGAGCCTTCCACTCCGGCCTGATGGAGCCTGCGAGGGCGGGCATCATGAACGCCATCGAAAGCATGGACTTCCAGGACGCCCGCGTTCCCATCGTCGCAAACTGCACCGGGGCGCCGCTGACCGATGCCTCCGACATAAAGCGGGAACTTCTGTCCCAGGTGTGCGGCACGGTCCAGTGGAAGGACACCATAGACTACATGGTGGGATCCGGCATCAACAGCTTCGTGGAGATAGGGCCGGGCCGCGCCCTCAGTGGTATGGTAAAGCGCATCAATCGCCGCGCCAAGACGTCCAACGTCACCGATCTGGAATCTATACTCGAGCTGCGCAGAAACTAGCGGTTCACGCGGCCCAGCCTGTATAGTCTGCGCGCGCATGACCCCGTTTCGGAATACAAGTCACGGATAACCAGACCACAAGAGATGGTTCAGACTCAGAACAGAGTATCCAATTCCAGGCGTTTGACGCGCGCCGCGGTGTTGCAGGCGCTCTCCGAAGTGGACTGCGTAGCCCATACATTGGACGATGTCCTTTCGTACAGGCGCGAGTCCCAGGAATTCTCGCCGGCGGCCGACGAGTTCCTAACGCGCATGACTGAGGGGGTCCTTGAAAACATATACGAGTTGGATAAGATAATCACCGAGTTCGCTCCCAGCTGGCCCGTCTCGCATATGTCCGTCATTGACCGCAATTTGCTCAGGATGGCCATATATGAGATGACTATGAGGAGCGATACTCCACCGAAGGTCGCGATCAACGAGGCAGTGGAGCTTGCCAAAGTCTTCGGCTCTGAAAGTTCCCCCAGGTTCGTCAATGGCGTTCTCGGGTCAGTGATGGAGACTTCACTCTCGAAGCAGACATCGCCAATAACAATCTCTGATGACACGGTTCCGCTTGGTAGTGGTTGATGGCTATGATAGGGAGTTATATATGATCTTACTCACGAAATCCGTTGGCGCTTTAAGATTCAACTGATGAATACGAGCAAACGCTACAGACTTCTATTGCACATTGGCTTCCCGAAGACTGCGACGACTTCACTTCAGCACAATGTCTTGATGCCGCTTCACGAAGAGGGCAGCATCAACTTCCTGGGTCGTCGGGCAAACTTACTAGGCCGTCGGGCAAACGACCTCGACATCTACGATCTCCTGGAGGATCATGGTTGCTACTCGTTCATGTATCGGCCATTAAGCCAAGAAGAAATCCCCGAACAGCGCCGCAAGATCGAGGCGTTGCTCCATCCATCAAAGCTGAACGTTCTCAGTAACGAGAACCTTATCGGGTTTGGTATCAAATTCCATACTGCCGCCTATCAAGGCCATTTTGACATCAGAGCCATGCTGACAAACATGGCGGAGTTGTTCGAGAACTGCGATGTGACCCTGATGCTGTCACTCCGTGAGCCCACGACGTTGCTCCTCCGATTGTATGCGCCATTCTTTTTCATGTCTCCCAGGCCGGGGCAAGAGCCGGTCGAGTTCAGCCAGGTTATTACCGACCTGCTTTCCCTGCAGCGTATTGAAGAGATTAGTATGAACCCCCTATTCTATGACCATTACCTCCCATTGGTATCGCAACATTTCTCGAATATCAAGATTCTGTTTTATGAGGACATACAAAACGACCCCGCCTGTTACTTCCGGCAACTGGCCGACTGCCTCGGCATGGACGATCCACGGAGGATCCAGCAGATGTTTGGAGCAGTCCGTCACAACGTCAGCCATTATTCCAGCGATGGGCTATCTATCAAACGTAGAAAACGTGAGGGGATAGGGTACATACTGCGCCTTCGATTCAGATGGGTGAGGTGGGTACGCAACACCATGCTTAAACGATTTCCTGTTCTGTTAAAGATTTGGCGACACATATCGTTTATGACTTGGGTGAGCCTGGAATATGCATACCCTGACACCGAAACTCGCGAACTCGTGCGAGCCAAACTGAGTGTAAGGACAAACTATCTGGCAGAGAACTTCGGACTAGATCCAGAGAAGTTGGTACGATATGGCTACTGCGCAAACTCACCCGAGTCCGAGAGACTGCAAGAGACGTACAGACAACGCGCGAAGACGCCGAGAGGATTGGAGAGACGGGGGGGGGGCGTATCTTGACGGCTGGACGCTGACCTATAACCTGTTCAGGGAACATGAGGGGCTGGATTACAAGACCCTTGGGGAAGTGGCTGAGGTCAACGCTCCATATAGTGAGTGAGCGGATTCGAGACTAACAACAAATATCAAACGGAACCGATGACACGGAGGTATAGCAGTGGCAACGATACTGGAGCGGGTACAGGGAGTTGTAGCCGAAAAACTAAGCGTAGATGAGTCCGAGGTAGCGCTCGAAGCCTCCTTCACCGAAGACCTCAATGCGGATTCCCTTGATCTCGTCGAACTTATCATGGCATTCGAAGAAGAGTTCTCCACAAACGGCATCACGCTGGAAATCTCCGACGAGGACGCCGAGAACATACAGACCGTCCAGCAGGCTGTGGACTATCTTGCCGCCAAGGGCATAGCGGACGCCTAGAACCCCCAGACGCCTTCCACTTTCGTCAATTTGGACAGGTCGCTTCCGGCCTGTCTGTTCCATATTCTTTCTTAGAGGGCTAGTCCGCTGACCAGATCCAACGTCTTCATCACAGGATTCTCGGGCGCGGGAAAGACTACCATCGGGCGCGAGACCGCGCGACTTCTCGGATGGACATTTGTGGACACCGACGATGAGATAGTCGCGTCTCAGGGAATGGCAATCGAAGACATCTTCAGCCGGTATGGTGAGGATGAATTCCGTCGTATCGAGCGCAGGACACTCGAACGAGTCGCTCGCGCCGAGAGGCAGGTGGTATCCACCGGCGGCGGCATCATCATGGACGAGCGCAACCGCGCAGTCATGGAGGCCAACGGGGTCGTCGTATTGCTCGAAGCCCGTCCAGAAACTATACTCCGGCGCCTCGCTGAACAACACGCTCAGGATGATGACGCAGCCACAAGGCCCATGCTCGAGGCCGACGACCTCAGCGAACGGGTCCATTCCTTGAAGGCCCTCCGACAATTCAACTATACTCTGGCCCACTGGACAGTTCATACCGACGTCCTTACGCCAGAGGATGCGGCCGCGGAGGTCATTCGGGGGTTTGAAATGGTGAATGCTCGCTTGCAAAGCCAAACTGCATCTCATGGACCTCCCGATCTGGCCGCCACGGTACGCGCTTCTTCCGGCGACTACCCTCTCTGGGTGGGCTGGGACATCATAGAAGAAATCGGCGAGCGTATCCTGCACATGATGGAACCGCCCGCCGCATACATAATCTCGGACAACAATGTGCAGAGCCAGGCGCGCCGCGCTCAGCGAGCGATGGAGATCGAAGGAATCCCCACTCACCTCTTCTTCATTCCGCCCGGTGAGCAGAGCAAGTCGCTGGAAACCGCCCAGCACATCTACCACTGGCTCGCCTCCCTGAAGGCTGAACGCGGACACCTCATCCTCGCGGTGGGCGGCGGTGTCGTTGGAGACCTTGCCGGATTCGTGGCCGCCACATACTTGCGTGGGATACCCTATGCCCAGGTTCCGACCAGTCTCCTGGCAATGATGGACTCCGCAATCGGCGGCAAGACGGCGGTTGATCTGCCACAGGGCAAGAACCTCGTCGGCGCTTTCTACCAGCCCAAGTTCGTGCTTGCCGACGTTTCCACTTTGCAGACTCTGCCGCCGCGCGAACTGGCGTCTGGATGGTCAGAAGCGATCAAGCACGGCCTCATCATGGACGAGGGCCTGCTGAACACATTCGAGAGCCTCCCCGACGAGATTCAGTCTTTGCAGCCCGAAGTAGCCACAGACGTCATACGTCGAAGCATGGCGGTGAAGGCCAATGTCGTCTCCCAGGACGAGAAGGAGACGCTCGGCATACGCGTGCTTCTCAATTACGGGCACACCATAGGTCACGCAATCGAGGCCGCCACCAGATACGACAGCTATCTGCACGGCGAGGCCGTGAGCGTCGGCATGATGGGCGCGGCGAGCATAGGCCGTCATATGGGTATGATGTCCGACTCCGAAGTCGAACGCCAGCGTTCCATCCTCACTACCTACGGCCTTCCACTGGATGCCCGGGGCATTGACCCTGAAGCCGTTTCCGAGGCGATGCTCTCGGACAAGAAGGTCGCCTCCGGCTCGATACGCTGGGTTCTGCTGGAAGGCATAGGCAGCGCGACCACTCGAAATGACGTTCCCTCTGACATGGTGCAGTCGGTATTGAATGACCTGATGAACTGACGCGCGGAGGGCCGTTGGAATACCTCGACTGGATACTGATGGCCCTGTTGGGAGTGGGCTCCGGCGCCTACGGCGTTCTCGTTGGAGCGGGCGGCGGATTCATCCTGAGTCCGATGCTGTTGCTGGCATTCGACTCCGAAGACCCGGAAGTGGTCGCGGGCACTGTGCTGGCGGCTATCGCGATAAACAGCATCCTGGTTGCCCTCATCTACATCAGGATGAAGGTGGTTGACTACCGCAGCGCGCTACTGTTCGCGGCGGCGGCGGCGCCGGGAGCCGTCATCGGCGCGTTTGGTGTGGGAGCAGTCGCGCCAGGTCTTTTCAGGACACTGTTCGGCGTCCTCCTGCTTCTGCTCGCGCTCCAGCTCGCGCTTCGCCCCAGTGTTCCCGGCAACGTTCAGGTAGATCAGCCGCGCCATCTCATATCCGCGACCGTCAGAGAACGGCGCATACAAACGGCCTCCGGACAGGAGTACCGCTACGAATTCAACGAGGCTCTTGCCACGTCGTTCAACGTCGCGCTCGGATTCATATCAAGCTTCTTCGGAATAGGCGGCGGTTTCCTGAGGACGCCCATGCTCGTTCTGGCCTTCGGGTTTCCAGTTCGGATAGCAGCCGCGTCATCGGTATTCGCACTCGCTATCTACGGCAGCGCGGGCGCATTGACTCACGGTTACCTGGGACACATAGAACTGTTCCCGACGCTGCTCTTCATAGGCGCTGGCCTCGTGATTGGAGGTCAGGTCGGCGCGCTGCTCTCAGGGCGCGTCCAGGGCGCCTGGGTAATGCGGATGTTACTGGTCGTGGTTCTGTTGCTGGGCATCCGCCTGATTTGGCAGGGTGTCGCCGGGTAGGGAAATAGAGGTAAAGGGTCTGCATAGCATAGGATGAGTCAGTCCGACGGATTGATCTCGCCCTGTTCGTTCGCCGACAGCAGCGCTTGGTAAGAGTACCCTCTCCGCTTCAGTTCCGCGCTTCCGCCCTCGTTCCTGTCCAGTATCGAGAGCGCCTTGACGACCTTGTATCCCGCGCTCTCCACCGCTGCGATGGCGCGGAACAAACTGCCCCCCGTAGTGCATGTATCGTCCACTACTACAACCGGCGCGCCTGCGTCGAGTGTATCCGTTGGCCCTTCTATGGCCCTCTTGCCGCCGTGTCCCTTGGCCTCCCCGCGCACTATCAGGCCCACAACAGGGCAGCCTTCGACATGGCTCAAAACCGATACCGCAGATACGATGGGGTCCGCGCCAAGCGTCGGCCCCGCAATCGCCTTGGCGCCGCACTCCCTGATTATCGGCAGGAATGCCTTGGCCACACGGTACCCGCCCTCCGGGTCCAGGGTCAGGATGCGTCCGTCGAAGTAGTAGCTGCTGGTTCCGCCTGCCGTGAGGCGAAACTCTCCGAATGACAGCGCTCCTTTATCTATTGCCAGTTCCAGGATCTCGGAAGCCTGCTGACTGGCTGTTTTCGAGTTATCCATCTAACGCCTCTATGAGATCTGGTGTATCCGAAGCCGACGTTCGTCCATAGGCCCTATGGCCCCCTATGGCCATTGTAGAACACCGTCCTCGTAAATCTCATCCAGAAAACGGTCAGTGAATACCGAATCTACGTCCACGGCGTTCGACAGACCTCCATATTCCAGAAGCGAGTCATGGAAGCTCTGCCACTGCTCGGCAGTCATCCAGCCAAATCCGTTCCGCTCGGTAAGCGGCGAAGTAGCGTCTCTCCGCTCCTCCAGCATCATGTACCGCATGTGCTCGCGGTCCTCGCCCTCCGCGTACTTGATCACCATGTCCAGCGCCTCTTCGGTGTTGGTGAAAGCGTACTCCATGCCCTTCATCGTCGCCTTCAGGAAGCGGGTTGCGGTTTCGGGATTCTCTTCCGCGAAGTCCTGGCGCGTGACATACGTCAGACCCATGGTCTGCATACCGTAGTCAGCCGCGTCGAATGCCACCACGTCGAATCCGAGGCCGCGCACTATGTTCGGCTCGTTGGACTTGAACACGGCCAGTAAGTCGACCTGGCCTTCGGTCAGAACGCGCGGATCGTACCCGACCCTTACTTCCTGTATCTTGGACCTGTCCACCTGCGCCGAGTTCACTATGGCCAGGTATTCGGGAGGAACGGTGCCTTTGTACCCAAATGTCTTGCCCTCCCAGTCGCGCGGCTCACTGATACCTGAATCGGAGAGCGCGATGAACGACTGCTGCCCTCGCTGACCGAACAGCGCTATCGCGACGATAGGCAGTCCGGGGTCGGATCTGAGTTTCAGGGTGTATCCGGCGTCCGCGGATACGAATTCCGCCTCGCCACCCATGAGCAGATTCATCGAATCGCCGATGGAGTGCTGAATATCAACTTCGAGACCCTGTTCCTCGAAGTATCCTTTCTCCTGGGCCGCATACACCGCGACCAGCGGGAGATTGGCCTGAGCCTTGTAGCCCGCGACGAACCTTACACTCTTCACTTCAGGTTCGGGTTCGGAGCATCCGAATGCAAGAAGAGCCGACAGCAATACTATATGCGCGAAGGAGATGGTTGTTACTCTATTCATGTGCAGGCGCTTTCCTATCCGGTACATAAGATATTGATCTACATCACATTGGAAGATTCGTGCCAGAACAGCGCCTTCTTCTCGACGACAGCCAGCGCAATAGTCAGGCCGATGCCCATGAGCGACAGTACGAAGATGGCGCTGAACAGGGTGGGCATATCCAGGTTGGCGTGCGCCACGACTATCACACTGCCGAGCCCCCTGTTGGCGCTGAACCACTCCCCTATGACCGCGCCTATTATCGCGAGAGGGCAGGAAACTCGAAACGCGGAGAACAAATAGGGCATCGCGCTTGGCGCCCTGAGCTTCAGGAATATCTCACGGCGCGACGCGCGCACCGAACACAGGAAGTCCATTGCCCCCCTGTCCACGGATCTGAATCCAGTCACAGCGTTGACGAGGACGGGGAAGAACGTAATCAGGGCGACTATGAGTACCTTTGGCGCCGGTCCGAAGCCGAACCAGATTACCAACAGCGGAGCAATCGCAACGACCGGGGTAACCTTTACCATGATTGCCAGTGGTAGAAGGCTGCGTTCTATGAAGCGGGACTGGGTCATCAGCGTCGCGCCCACGAGCGCAACTAAGGTTCCCAGCGCAAAGCCCACCAGCGCCTCTGAAAGCGTGACCATTCCCTCCCCGGCGAAGAACAGCAAGTCCCCCATTAGCCTGTCCAGCACTTTGGACGGGGCCGGAACGATGTAAGTAGGTACACTCGCAAGTCGCGTCCAGACCTCCCATATTGCTCCGGCTATGCCCAACGCAATAACCGGAGGCAGCAAATAGCTCAGGCCGACACCTGGAATATGCAGCCTCAGCCAGTTGATGGATAGTCTGCGTCTCGGTTGCCCGGCAACTCCAATCCGGTTATCGAGCGACTGCTTGTTCATCCTGGTTCCCCTGCCAGAGAAGATCGTGTAGCCATTCCGAATATCGCCGAAACGCGGGATTGCGTTCCATGCTGCGGGCGCGTGGCCTTGGAAGATCTATTTCGACCATCTCCACTATGCGTCCGGGCCTTCTCGACATCACAGCCACCCTGTCGGAGAGCGTGACGGCCTCTGAAATGCTGTGAGTAACGAATACGACGCTCTTCTTGTCTGTGTTCCATATTCTGAGCAGTTCATAGCCCATCGCCGCCCGCGTTATCTCATCCAGGGCTCCAAATGGTTCGTCCATCAGGAGCAAGGAGGCTCCGGACGCCAATGCCCGCGCAAGCGCCACGCGCTGCAACATTCCACCGGATATCTGAGAGGGGTAGTAGTCGGCGTATCCGTCCAACCCAACCAGATGGAGCAATTCCGATACGGAGCGCGCGCTTTCGGGATTGTTCCGGAGATTGACTTCGAGTGGCAGACGGATATTGTCCGTGACCGTGCGCCAAGGAAGTAGTGACGGCTCTTGGAATACGAACCCTATCGCTTTGTTTGCCTGCGCCTCGGCGGGTGTCAGGCGGCCGATCCGTATTTCTCCGGAGGTTGGCTCGATTAGCCCCCCGACGAGTCTCAACAGTGTTGACTTGCCACATCCACTCGGTCCGATCAGACACAGAAACTCTCCGCGCGCGATATCCAGATTGATGTCCTCAAGCACGTACCTGCCGTCCGCTTCATCGTCGAATATCTTGCGCACTTCTCTTATACTGACATGGTAAGGTCTGGAGATGGTGTTCAAAGTTCCGTCTTTGCGTGGGAGCTACGGAAACAGGCTTCTATGGACTTGCCGAATCGTCATATAGTATAAATTTCAAATTAGAAATTGCAACCAAGACTTTGCTCGTTCAAAGCTGACATGTCCTAATGACCAGAAGAGTTTCATAAGCGGGAGTTTACAATGTACCTGGTGAGAAGAATCTTCAATACCAAGCCCGGCGAAGCCCGCAGGGTTGCCACTATGATCCATAGGCAGGCTCAGATGTATCACGACGCCGGACACCGGGGCGAGTTCAAAGTCTATTTCAACGGCGGCACTTTGCCGGGCGAAACCAACGTGGTGGTACTGGAGTGGACGGAGGAAGCAATCATGTCGCCGATGCGGGAAGGCAACAACATCCCGCAAGAGGTACTAAACGCCGGACGCGCGGCCTTAGAGTTCGTGGAGAGCAGCCGGATAGAGTTCATGGAATTGCTCACACCCGACAAGATGATGGACTTGTAGTCGAACGCTATTCGAATGTCGCTCGACCGAGCGCGTTCAGCCACCTGTTGGCGGCGCGGGGCGAACGGAACCTCAACACTTCCAGGTGGGCATACTCAGGTCGAGCGAAGGCAGCGGGCAGCGACTTTCTGCGGCTCCAGTGAGTCCTGAAAGCCCATACGAACAGGGAGTCCCTGGTGAAGAGGACTCCTTTGAGATCCTCCCTGTTGCCATTCCACAGTTCTGTGCGCTTGAGGTACCTGCTCATCGTTCTGCGGAACAATCGTGAGAATGTTACGTAGAAAGGATAGTCAAGCCACACTATCGTCGTCGCTCTCGCCCAGACTATATCCCGCGCTACGGAGTAGTTTCCGTCCACAACCCAGTCATGTCCGGTGAGCGCGTCCGATATCCTCTGTCTGAAAATATCGTTCGGGGTTTCGGTCCAGTTTGGACCATGGCGATATGCGTCCAACTCGAAGTGGGACACATCCAGCAGGCGGGCGAGTTCGCTCGCGAGCGTCGTCTTGCCCGCGCCCGACGTTCCCACGACTACTATGCGCTTGGAATTGGAGTCCACTGAAACTTTCCGAAATTGATTGCCGCTTTGATGCACTCGGACATCTGAAAGGATACTATAGTATCGAATGAACACATGAACGCGCGAACGTCTGGACACGGAGCAATAGGGATGTATAAGAATGCGTCTGAAAGATAAGGTTGCATTGGTCACAGGGGCAGGCTCCGGTATCGGACGCGCGGTCGCTCTGCTTTTCGCTCAGGAAGGATCGAGTGTTGTCGCTTCCGACATTTCACCCTCGAACGCACGGGAAACCGCTAATGAGGTGAAGGCGTCGGGTGGGCGCGCAATCGCCGTCCCCGGCGATGTGTCGGTCGGGGAGGACGCTGAGAGCGTCGTGAGGGAGACAGTCAGCGAGTTCGGACGCCTGGACATACTGGTCAACAGCGCAGGGATCAGCGCGAGAAACGCTCTCCCTGAGGGCGCGTCTCCAGAAGCGGTCTGGGACAAGGTAATGGATGTGAATCTGAAGGGGACTTACCTCATGTGCTGGTACGCCGTCCCGGAGATGGAGAAGGCGGGCGGCGGCTCGATAATCAACCTCGCCTCCATCATGGGACTGGTGGGCTATCCCGTTGGCATCGGGGGCGGGTTCAACCCATATCCGCCCTCCAAGGGAGGGGTCGTGCAGTTCACGCGCACCCTGGCAATTGACAGCGCGCGCAAGAACATCAGGGTGAACTGCCTGTGTCCGGGATTCGTCTCGACCAATTTCACCAAGGCCCTTACGGAGGACCCGGAGACCAACGCATTGCTCGAAGGACTTCATCCCATGGGTAGGCTGGGCAGGCCGGATGAGATAGCGAACGTCGCGCTCTATCTCGCATCGGACGACGCTAGCTACGTTACCGGCGCCGCGCTCACGGTGGACGGCGGCTACACGGCGCGCTGATCCTCAGACGCGCTCCAAGAAGGTCACGCCGCTCTTCCAGACCTCTCGTGAAATGCCCTTCAGCGCCTTCTGGTTGGGCTGATCCACCGCAAGACGGCGAGCGAGTGTCCTGGAGTTGAGTTCGCGCTGCATCAATGGACAGCGCTTGATGAAACCGTTGAGAGTGCCGCGCTCGCCACCCATCATCAGGTATTCCATTTCGTCGAGGCGCGGCGTGAATATAGCGCGAGTGACCTCGCAGGTCTTGTCGTACAGTTCGCGGATAAGACGCTCGCGGCTGCGCTCGAAGCGGCGCTGGGACTGACCACCCGCGCGGTGTCGATTCTTCATGTAGCGCGAGTCTGTCTTCGTAGCGATGAGGGTCTCGCCCTCGAGGACGCCCACCGCGTATCTGCCAAGACGGAGCAGTATAACCCCGATTACGGGTTCCGAACTCAGCAGGCCGCGGAGTGGATCGGCATGCGCGCCTGCGGCCCGGATGTCATTATTCACCGGGATTGGCGGCCTGATTGCCACCACCCGGTCAGTGGTGACGAATATCGCCATCCCAGTATCTCCGCTGCCCGATTCTTCCAGCGCCTCCGCGACAGCAAGGCGTTCCTCCCCTGCCTCCGGCAGAAGATGCTCGTAGTCGCGCTCCGCTTGCGTCCGCGCCGATACATATACGCTGGCTAGACAGCCTTCGGACTCCAGGTCGCCCAGCAGGCTGAGGACGCCGTTCTTTCCAATCTGCTTTGTCGTCTCATTCATGCAAATCGCGCCGCTGTGATACCCTTAGAGCCCAACAAGATAAGTATATGCCAGTCCCAGTATATCTGAGTGTGGAGGGACGCGCCGTGAAGAAGAAGACCGAACTTGCGATAGACGACGACCTGCTGCGCTACGCGAAGAAGATGGCGGATGAAAACGGGACCACTTTAGAGGAATTCGTTGAAGACAGCATCTATAAGCAGATTTGCGAGCATTACGCCAAGGAAACTCCCGGCAAACCGATAGGTCTCGTCAAAACGGCAGTGGGAGACTTCCTAACAGAAGAAGAACTTCAGAAAAGGAAAAAAGCGGTAGATAAGCTGTGGGGAATTATACCTGCTGACCGCGAGACGGTGGAGGCAGTTCTTCGAGAGCCAAGCTACCTTGACATTTAGTGAGGTCGCGCCTAGGACCAAACTATACATAGACGCAAACATATTCGTGTACGCTTCAATTGGAGCGTCTCGTGAATGTAGAGACTTACTTGAAAGATGTGACCGGCGAGAACTTGATGCTTATACTGGCACCCATGTCCTGCTTGAAGTTGCCCACAGGCTCATGATGATAGAGGCCGTGGACAAGGGCCTCGTAATGCCCGGCAACGTTCCGGGCAAGTTAAGACGCCGTCCCGAACTTGTCTCACAACTTCAGGACTATTCCGACGCTATCCGGCACATATTAGACATGCACATCACGATATTGCAGGTTGACGCCAACATATTGGAAATATCCGCCAACCTGCGGACCCAGACGGGCTTCCTAGTTAACGACTCCATCTCCCTCGCCATGATGCAGCGCCACGACATCCGCGCCATCGCCACCAACGACAGGGACTTCCAGCGGATAGACGAGCTGGAAGTCCGCATACCAAGCGATCTGTAACACTCGTCTAGGCTGTTTCGTTTCCGTTCATCCAATGGTCGTAGCGGTAGGCGGCCATTTCCGCCTCGCGCTCTATGTCCTCTTCGAGCATGTATCCCTCCGCAACCAGGTCAGACGCAGCCTGTCTTACCTGTTCGAGATAGTTGTCTTTGGACTCGTAACGCTCTTCTATCGCGGGTCTTGGGTCGCCGGCGGCCTCCCGTTCCTCTTTCGACTTGTGGAAGGGCAGCGTCCAGCCCGCGAGTCCGCCTGTGATTCCGATAACCAATCCGGGGTT
>JAAXHY010000372.1 GCA_012270665.1 Dehalococcoidia bacterium | reverse complement strand
CGCTCGTCCCGGTCTCCGGGGCGCGATCGGATTACCAGCAAGACGAGCGGCAAGACGACGACCGCATTGACAAGACCCAGAATAGTGTACGCCGTCCGCCACCCTATCGAGGCGAGGAACGACGTCAGCAGCGAGATGATAACAAGCTGTCCCGTGCCATTCCCCGTGATCGCCACGCTGGACGCCAGTCCCCGGTTGTTTGGAAACCACCTGCTCATCAGGACGCTGATTGGGGCCACTGTGGTCGCGGCGAATCCGACGGCGTAGAGGACCCCGTAAAGCGGGAATATCTGCCATCCCGCGCTCACACTGCCTACCAGACCGATCGCCAGGGCGCTTATCAGCGCGCCCACCGACATCACCACGCGGATGCTGTGGCGGTCTATCAGCCGACCCACCACCGGCATGGCGAACGCCGACACGATCATGAACAGAGTGAGCGCCGACGACAGCGCCGAACGGCTCAGTCCCAGGTCTTCTGTCATCGGGACAAGCGCCAGGCCGAATGCGAATCGAGTTCCCGTGCTGAAGAACAGCATCGCGAACCCTGTCGCTAGAATAACGTGCGCGTAGCTGAGACGACGGAATACGGCGAGCATGGACGGGATAAACCTTGCGTGTAAGTCAGGTTGGTCAGCCAAGTGTACTATGAATGGCTCTCGGTGTGAGGATACGCTGATGCGCGGGAGACCCTCAGTCGTCGAAGTCGGGGATGGGGTGGCGTTCCGATGTACCCCGGCGGCCCTCGTATGCGGCGGTGAGGTCGCGCAGGCGGGTCTTGTAGGTCTCGGTCATTATCAGGGGCGTGGTCATTATCAGCGCGTCCTCACGGTTGTCGGTGTAGTAGCCTTTGCGCAATCCGCGCTCCGTGAATCCGTACTTCTTGTACAGGTTCTGGGCCACGTGATTTGACACCCTTACCTCCAGGGTAACGTGCCTGAGTTCGTACTCAATCGCCTGCTCTATCGCAGCGAGCAGCAGCAACTCCCCAAGCCCGAGTCCGCGGTACTCGGTCCTGACTCCAATCGAGACGATGTGCGCCTCGTCCACCATGTTCCAGATTCCGACGAATCCGGCGATGAACTCGTCTCCTGGCCGCCAAGATGGGTTTCTTTGTCTCCAGATGCGCCGCGTCGCTCCACTGACCATACGATTCAGCAGCGGGCGACCGTTACCCGGGTGACTATCGGGGTATGGAAGTGGTGGAAGCGCAGGATCGGTAGAGTCACCCTCTTCGCAGCGGGAAAGGACCAGGTAGCGCGCTATTTTGTTGTTCAACTCTCGGCGGAAGGGGGTAGATGGGAACAGTGTGGGGAATGCGTCCTTCTCCACCTCGGCGGCCTGGTTCAGGTCTCGTTCCTCCATTGGGCGGACTATGAACGGTCTTGTCAGGCGGGTGTCAATTGGGCTCATTGCACTGTACTCACGGAGATGTGTAAACCGTATAGCGACGCCGTTCAGATTCCGGTTTCATCCCGAAGGCGCGGGTGTATGCGCAGGCGCACCGCTTCGAGCGTGTTGGACAACAGCATGGCTATCGTCATGGGTCCGACACCACCCGGAACAGGGGTTATCGCGGCCGCTTTCTCCCTCACTGCGCGGTAGTCCACGTCGCCAACCAGCCGATAGCCGCGCCTGCGTTCGGGAGCGTCTATCTGGTTGATGCCGACGTCTATGACGACCACGCCTTCTTTCACCATGTCCGCCTTGAGGTAGCGCGGCTGTCCTATCGCGGCGATGATGATGTCCGCCCCTTGGGTTATCTCTTCCAGGTTTCGGGTCCGGGTGTGGCACACTGTTACGGTGGCGTTTGCGCCGTCCGCCCGCTGCATGAGCAGGTTGGCTATGGGCTTGCCGACGATGTTGGAGCGTCCGAGCACGACGACGTTCTTACCAGACGGGTCGAATCCTGCGCGGATAAGCATCTGCTGGATTCCGCCCGGAGTCGCGGGTATGAAGCGCGGTCTTCCGGCCATGAGCAGGCCCATATTGAACGGATGAAGTCCGTCCACGTCCTTGTCCGGATTGACCGATTCTATGACCCTGTTCTCGGAGATGTGGTCGGGCAGGGGCAACTGGACGAGCATCCCGTGAATGCGCGCGTCGGCGTTCAGGCGGCGCACCGCACTCAGGACGTCTTCCTCGGACGCAGTGGGCATTTGGACGATTTCGGACACCATTCCGGCTTCGACTGCAGCACGCTCCTTGTTGCGCACATACACTGATGACGCCGGATCGTCGCCAACCAGCACGACGGCGAGGCCGGGAACGATTCCGTGCTTGGCGCGTATCTCGGTCACCCCCTCGGCGACCTCCGCCCTGATTTCCTCGGCCATATTAGCGCCACGAACTATCGTCGCAGACATATGAAAGACCCCTGTCCGTTGTGAATTTTCCGGTCACTGCCGCGATTAACGCAAATTTCTATTGCACATTCGCGCAGCGCGTTCCCAAAAGTTATACGCTCAGGCCCATAGCGTACCGCCGAATTTCGCGTATCCTGTCCGAAACTAGGGTTATCAATTCCAGTCTCGAAATTTCGCCGTTCCGCGCCGCATAGTAATCGCTCGCCAAACTCATCACCTGGAACTTATAAAGAGGCGAAGACGGAAATATCTCCTCTGCGGCATCCTCGATAGCGGACAGCGCGTCTTCCAGCGCGTCTCCCGGCGTGAAATTATGCTTCTTATAAACCACCTCTAATAGCTCCATATGTTCTACGGCTTGTCTTGCGATCTCAGCGGTTTCGATACTCACATCGAACCCCGCGATATATGGTGTCAGATTTTCTGACACATTCTCCGACGCGTTCCACGCAAAACGAGAATTCCTAAAATTCATGCCTCACCAGACTTTCTTAGCCGAGTTCCAATATCTATGTGTATCTCATCTATTCCAAGGGGAGTACGTCTCAGCAAAGGGTATTATACACAGCTATCGGGTATATAATGGGCGGCACATTCCACACATCGAGGCTGAAAGTGCTGATAGCGGGCGTTGACATCATCGAAATATCGAGAGTGAAGCGCGTTTATGAACGGTACGGGGACAGGTTCCTGCGCCGGATATACACTGAGCGAGAGGCGGCATACTGCCGTGGCAGGGCTCCACAACTCGCGAGTCGCTTTGCCGCTAAGGAGGCGACCATGAAGGCGCTTGGGACCGGCGTGCGGGGCGTGCGCTGGCGCGACATCGAAGTCGTCAGGGGAAGGGGACAGGCACCAAGGATAGAGCTTCACGGGACTGCGCGAGCTAGGGCGGACAGGCTGGGGTTGTCAGACATCGCGCTGTCTCTCAGTCACTCGAGGGAGTTCGCGGTCGCCTCGGTGGTTGGAGAGAGCGAGAAGGGGAATATACTTTCAAGGAGCTGAAATGCTGTTCGTATCTATACTGACGTCGGACCGCGCACGCGACCCTGAACTCTGGGCGACCATATGGCAGGGCAGTCCGCCGCCGAGCATCAACCTGATCGGCGCGTACAACCTCGGGAACGACAAGCGGGTCTTCATATGGGAGGGCGAGTCTGTGGCTGACATGCAGTTCATGGACCGCTTCAACGAGGTGGGCGTGTTGGAGACGTCTCCCGCTTTCGACCGGACGCTCGGCTGGCGGGCGGCATTCGCAAAGGACATTGACACATTCAGGGAGAACTTGATGGCGGGACGACCGTCGGCAGGACACAGCGTCGAGTCAACCGTCGAACTGAGAAGTCGGGGAATGAACGCGCCCAACAGGCACGCTGCGCGCGCCGCCGCCATGCAGTGGGTTGCCGAACAGGAATCGGCAGGAGGCTGAAATGAGGATAGGAAATTTCATAGGGACGATGGGCGCGGCCGA
>JAAXHY010000120.1 GCA_012270665.1 Dehalococcoidia bacterium | reverse complement strand
CTCTTATTGAACTTTCCGTGTCCCGCCAGATCGTCGAGCCATACCCATGTCTTGTTCAACCACCTCCACCGGAAGTTCCTGATGAAGAAGCGTGGTATCGCGTACATCTTGTGGGGCGGTTTAGTCCAGGCGCACCTGCGGACGCACGTGCTGCAGGTGCTCCCGACACGGATCTGGAACGTGTTGCACTTCGCTGCATCTACTTTCCACGAAAGTACTCCCGCGGAGTTGCTCTCGGCCAGGGGATCGAAACTTCGGTCGCCCGTCGTGATGGCTCCGGTACCACACTTCGGGACACATTTCTGACATGCGTTGCAGAACTCAGTGATGCCGGAGTCCACAGCTCCGGCAGGCTCCAGCGGAAGGTCGGTGAAGATCTTGGAAATGCGGCAGCGCGACCCCACATTGGGGTTGATCAAAAGGCCGTGTCTCCCAAGCTGGCCGAGGCCCGCGTCGACCGCCAGTGGGATGCTCAGGGCTGTGTCGTTAGCTGCGGGGATGGCGTTGTACCCCAGCCCTCTTATGAACTCAGCCGTCATCCATAGCGTCGGCGCCATTCGAGCGTATGCCAGTGTACTGAGTCCCTCAGTAAGAAGCGTGGGTGCGTACTCCGTGCCGTCCATGTCCTTGCCCCACTCGTGGAGCATCACGACCACATATTTCATCTCCTTCGGGATGACCCGAGTTCCATCTTCAAGTCGAATGGGCTGGTCATACTGCTCGTATCCGGGTTCATCGGAGAACTTGATGGGGTAGTCCCTCTTAGTCTCCTCGTCAAAGTAATGGGAATATACCCAGCGACGGTCCAGCTCGGCAAAGCCAACCTGATCCGCTCCGAACATCTGGGCGGCCTTCCTCACGATCTGCGAGGCCTGTTCAGGGGAGGTTTCAGGGCGACCCGTGGGTGAGGGCTCCAATTCGGACTGCCATGCATTAGCTCTCTTATCCGACTGGTTCTTTGAGAAGTCCATGAGAGACAGCAGAGAATCTGACGCGTATTCGAGGCTCCACGCAGTGGCATCGAATCCGGCGCGTCCCTTCTCCGTAAGCTGTCGCTGCTTAGCCTTCAGCTTGTCCCTCTCAGCCTTGGATCGGGCATCCCAAATCATCTGAGAGCCCATATGGTCTTTTTGATTGAACCGGACGTACGAGTCCCGCACCTGGTACATTTCGGCGGCCGTGACTCGGCCATGTGTTTCTGAGTCCTGTTGCGAGTGGGATTTAGCGGGCCGCCGCAGCTCAAGTTTCATGGCACGAGTCCTCCTACAGGTAACGGCTTGTCACATGGTGGACTCTGACCGGATTTTTTGCAAACTCTCCAGTAACCACTACATCAGGCCCCGAAGTTTCTATGGTATAATTAGAGCATGTGGGGACGCGTGGGTTCGACAGGGGATGCCTTCGCGGGACTGCAAGCCGAGGCGCCATCAACCTCGCTAATCAGGTGGCAAAAAAGTAACTGACGACAGACAGTTCGCTCTAGCCGCCTAAAAGGCGGCTACGTTCCTCGATCTCTCTCCCTGAGGGGGTCGAAGGGGCGACGCAAATCGGGGTGCTGTTCCGGTGACGCCGATTACCGGGACTCAAGACCATCGGCTAGCTTCGAGCGCGCGCTCCGCCGGTACGGACGCGCCGGGGTGATCTCAAGTATCGGCTAAGCTTGTAGATGTCCTAGTCGGAGAGTCTTCTGGACGGGGAGTTCGACCCTCCCCCGTCTCCACCATTCC
>JAAXHY010000038.1 GCA_012270665.1 Dehalococcoidia bacterium | reverse complement strand
CTGGGAATGGGTGGCGGGATAATGGGTCTGGCGCGGGGGCTGGGAACGGTGTCGAGTGTGGCGATAATGGGCGCGGTGTTCGCGGCGCGAGAGTCTACGAGAGCAGAGTTGGTGACGCCGGAGGATGCCTTCGTACTGGCGTTCCGGGATACGTACCTGGTCGCGGTCGCGCTGGCGGCGGCGGCGGTTCTGGTGTCGTTCTCACTGTGGCCGTGGGTGACGCACAGGTTATCCCGGTGAACGTCCTGCCCAGACGCTTCTACTATGGGTGGCTGGTCGCGGGCGCCGCTTCGGGGATACAGTTCGCGAATGCCGCGACCGCCATCGGGATTCTGACGGTGTTCGTGATTCCGATGAGCGAGGAATTCGGCTGGAATCGCACGGAAGTCGCGGGGGCAACGAGTCTGGGCGCGGTCCTGGGAGCGATTTTGGCGCCGTTCAGCGGGAGACTGGCGGACCGATTCGGAGCGCGGGTGATTCTTGTCGTCGGAGGACTGGTGGTGGTAGTGGGGTGTATGTATCTCTCGATGGCGCAGGCTCTGGCAGGATTCTACGTCGCTTTCACCGCGATGAGGATAGCCGACCAAGGGCTGATCCAGATCGGCGCGTCGGTCAGCGTGGGCAAATGGTTCCTGCGACGCAGGGGCAGGCGGTGGGGCTGGTGTTCTTCGGAGCGTCGGGCGGGATGATCGTGATGGCGCCGGCGGTGCAGTTCGTGATAGTGACCTGGGACTGGAGGGCGGCGTGGGTCGCGCTTTCGGCGACGATGCTCTGTATTGGAGTGATTCCGTCGGCGCTGTTCATCCGCCGGCAGCCAGAGGACATAGGACTCGCAATCGAGGGCGCGGACGAGCAAGTCCGGGCGGCGCGCAGGGCGGATGAGCGGCGGGATGAGCGACAGATTCCTCTGGGTGAGGTAATCAGGACTCCTGCGTTCTGGGTGATTTTGGTGTCGCTGTTCCTGGCAAGCTCGGCGATTTCGGGTGTCGGGCTTCACTTAGTGCCGCACCTGACTCAGCAGGGACTGTCTCCCACGGCGGCTGTGGCGGCGGTGAGCGTCATGGCGATCGCGGGAGCGGCGTCGGCACTGGTGTCCGGCGTTCTGGCGGAAACGGTGTCGGTGAAACTGCTGTTGATGCTGGCGTACCTGCTGGGCGCGGTGAGTATGTGGACGCTGATCCATGCGGATACGCTGACAGAGACATACCTGTTCGCCGTGATGCAGGGATTTCTGGGTACGGGCGTGAACACGCTTACGCCGATAATGTGGGCCAGTTACTACGGGCGACGGAGTCTGGGCGGCATCTTCGGGATGGGCAGGGCGGCGCAGGTCTTCGGGTTTGCCGTGGGGCCGCTGGCTTCGGCGGTAGTGTTCGACAGCGCTGGCAGTTACCGGGGAGCGTTCGTCTCGCTCGGGCTGGTAGCGATTCTGGCCTCTTTGCTGCTTTGGACGGCGCGGCGTCCGGTATCGAAGACACGCCTTGACGCACTCGACGGGGATTCGTCCGGGTAGTCTTGGTCAGACCTCGCCGAGCCGGAGGATGCGCTGAAGGGATATCCGTCGGACGAGGAGTATCACTCCGGTTATGATGACGGCGAACAGCAGACCCATCGCCAGGTATGTGATCGTGAGTGTCTGCCAGTTGACATCTACGACGAACGGGGGGAGAACCTGCGTGCCGCGGTCGTCGTGCGCCAGGAAGGGCATCATGGACGCGCCGAGTCGTCCACCCATCCATGTGCCGAGCGCCAGTCCCGCGCCTATGACAAGCACCTGCTCCAGAAGCACGAGGGTCGTCAGTTGCCTCATGGAGAAGCCGACGGTCCGCATGAGCGCGAACTGCATCTCGCGGCTCTTGAAGGACACGTAGGCGTGGACCATGAATCCGAGTCCGCTGAGTATGAGCACGGCGGCGAACGCGACGAACAGCAGCGCGCGCCATCCCGCCTCTACGAGTGGGTCAACCTGGGAGTCGGCCAAAGCCTGGGCGCGGTCGTAAATATCGCGTGAGGGAAATGGTCCGCCTTCCTCCAGTATCGAGATCAGTTGAGACCTTTCTGCGGGAACGCCGTTGGTAGTGAGCCACACCTCGTTCGGGCGTATCTCCCCGCCGGTTGCTTCCAGGTTGGTATACGCGACCACAGCGTCCAGATCCGCGACCAGGTAGGACTCGGTGAATGTTTCGAGAGTGGGGAAGTAGTCCACCGCGTCCGTGAGAGTGACGTAGATGCGGTGTCCCTGGACGGAAACCTCGATAGTCTCTCCCACCTCGTGTCCGTTGACTCTCATGAATCGCTTCGTGGCAACGGCGGGCAGTGGCTCGATGGGGGGACCAAGGAAGACCCCACGACTGATCAGCGGGCGACCCTCGGCCCAGATGAAGTTGCCAGCGGATGAGCCATCGAGCGCTTCAGCGGGTTTGAAGGCGTCGGACTGCGCCTCTGGCACCGCTCGGAGCAGGCTCCATTCGTCGAGAGAATCGAAGGACTCTATAACCTCGATGCCGCCGTCGGGCATACGCGCGTAGATGTCGGCAATCAGCATCGCGCCCGACCTCAGCCTGTTGCGTCCATTCGTCTCATACACGGTGAGCGACGCTAAGCTCATTGGGAGTGCAGGGCGCAGTCTGCTCCTGAACATCGCCACGTCGGCGCGAGACAGGAGAACCTCGGAAGACAGCCATTGACCCCGTTCGAGCCTGCCGAAGTTGTAGGTGAAGTATCGGCCATTCACGTCGCGCAGACGAGCGGCGACCGTAACTGTGGGGTGTGGCCTGTCGGGCTTGACGGTTATCCCCAGGAACTCCGCCTCCGGCGGTATGGGCAGCCCTTCGGGGAGGGCGTCTGTATCCAGGGAGGTCAGCATACGTTCCACCGGGGTGTCCGAGAAGTCGTCTCTGAACCAGCCCATATCCTTGATTCTGTCGCCCTCCACGGCGAACATGGTATAAGAATCCGCGAACAACTTGGACAGGTCGGTCCCAAAGCCTCTGAAGGCAAGGCTCACATCTTCTACGGACGGCAGTTCTTCGTATGATTCTCGAATCGGCTGGGTTTCGCCTTCGCTGCCGGGCAGTATGGCGCGCACGCGCACGTCGGCGCCGGTGGCGTACAGAGTTCTCTCCTCGAAGCTGCGTTGAAGTGTGCCGCCAAAGCTGGCGGCGAAGATGCCCAGACCGGCCATGAGTATGAGCATCAGAGAGAGTCGAGCGTAGTGAGTCGGGTTCCTGGCCATCTGCCAGATTCCCAGGACGAGACCCGCCGACAGAAATGACGACAGCAGCGCGCTGGATATACGCATGAACAGGGGGAACAGTCTCAGAAGGGCGAGCGCGGAGGCTACCAGTATCACGGCCGGCACGGCCAGCAGTATCTGGTCAACCGCTATCTCTCCGAAGATCCCGACGGCGACGACCGAGCCCTGCTCGGATAGCTGCCTTAGCAGAATCACTCCGATGATGAGCAGAAGGACATCGAGGTAGTAGCGCTGATAGAAGGGCTGGGTGTACGGCCTGGCCGACTGTTGTCTGAACGTGGTCACGCTCATGCCCGAAGCCTGGAACGCCGGGATCATGAGCGCTCCGAAGCTGAGCAGACCGCCGAACGCGCTCATCAGATAGGCATTCGGGGATATGAGGATTTCCAGTCTGTCGCCGCCACTGAGGTCGGAAAACGCGGGGGTATAGCCGAGCAGGCTTATGGCCATGGCCGCCAGAAATGGCGCGAGAACCGTGGCAAGGACAGCTATCGTCAGTCCCTCCAGCACATACACGGAGAGTACCTGCGCCGAGCTTGCCCCCCGGCTCTTCAGAAGCACTATCTCGCCTCTCTGCTGTTCTACGACGAGTGACGACAGCGTGATGACGTAATACAGTATGACCACCGAAATGAGGACGAGTATCACGAACATGGGCAGCTTTGAGAAGAACAGCCTCAAGTCGTATTCGTAGAGCGCCTCGTCCAGCCCGGTGATCTGGCGGTAGCTGAAGAGGTTGGTGGACAGCCTATCCTCCATCGCCTCTATGTTCGCGTAGGCAAACCTGGAGTTATTCGCGTTCAGCCTGCCCGTATCCACCATCAGCAGCCAGCCGTACACGCTGTCCAACTGTTTGAAGGTACCCCCCAGAGTCTCGTAGTAGGCTTTCTCGGTGAGGTAGAAGGGCAGAGTGCGGAACGTTTCGGCGGTTGCGGCTTTGAACACCCTCTCGTTGAGACGCCAGAATTCGTCATCCGGGTCGTCTGGAGTGAAGATTCCGGTGATTACCACGTGTATGTATGGGGCGGAATCTGTCCAGTACGGAACCGCCGAGAGCGTGTCGCCGACCTGCACCCCCAGGTCCTGGGCGTTTTCCATAGGCACCAGCGCCTCGATTGTGGGAATGCCGTCCGATACATTGGCTGGCGTATCTCCCGGCGCCCGACCGCCGGGCGCTATCGTAGCATGATCCAACAGACGCGGCAGGTGCCCGAAGAAAGCGCGAGGGCTATCCGTACCGGCAGTCGCCTCGCGTCCAACTACTGACAGGAAGAAAGTGGCCGTCTTGACTCCGGTTGTGCCGTCCCTGAGCATCCAGGCGACGCGGTCTTGGATTTCACGTTCGGTCTCACGGACGACCTTCTCTCTTTCGGCATAGGTCGTTGGGCCTCTGTCCGACTTAAGGACGATGTTGGTATCGTCCACGCTGATCTGAGCGAGCGAGTTGTTCAGGGCGAGTTCCCTCAGCGCATCGAAATATATGACGGCGCCGGCCATGATGGATGACGCCAGAAGAACGCCCACCACGACAGTGGACATCAGCTGCCAGTTGGCGAGGGTGCGACGGACTATCTGCGGCCATGCGGTGACAATCCTGAAAATCAGGCCGTTCATTCACCCTCCACCCTGGTCATCTCGTACAGGTTTACCCTTGTTACCGAGCGCGCGAGCCACAGAAGAGCGCCGACGAAAATGACCGCCAGCACAACATAAATGGCACCCATAAATGCCCAGTCGGTCGTCAGTATGTAGGGAGGCACCACAGGTCGGCCATTCTCGGTGACGGCCACGGAGGAGACCATTATGTTGCTCATGAAGAATCCCGCCGCCGTGCCGATTGCCAGGCCTATGACGGCAATCACGAGATGCTCTGCGATCAACAGCCACGCCATCTGCCGATGCCGTAGCCCAAGCGCCTGGAGGAATCCCATTTCCGCCCTGCTCTGGCCCGAGAACGAGAGTAGATAGGTCACATATCCGAGCGCGGCGGCGAATACTATAACCGCGAACGCCATCAGTATCATCGCGCGCCAGCCTGCGGTTATCAGCGGGTCCAGCCGGATGTTTTCCAGCATGGTCGCCCTGCTGTGAACGAATTCAGTCCTTTGGGCGAGGGAGTGCGCTATGGAGTTTACCTCATCCTCGGTCCCTGGGACGTATGTGAGCAGCAGTTCGTTCGGATCTATTCTATCTATGGGACTTAGGATGTTCAGGTGCCGGAGAAGATTCTCCAGGTCGACTATGAGAAAGCCGTTGCCCGCAGGGTCCATAGTGGGGAAGTACTCGACGGTGTCCATGATGCGTACCGGCACGAGGCTGCTCAGAATGTTGACGACGAGCGAACTGCCAACCCGCGTTCCGGTGCGCTCGATGAAGGTGGAGCTTGCCACTACCGGCATAGGCCCTCCGGTCGGGCTGCGGTAGAAGCCGCGAATGCCCTGGTCGGTGTCCTTTCCGAAGATGAACACGCCGGATCTAGCGCCGTTCTTTACTTCGTCTCTGGTGGCTCCTATGACGTCTCTGGAAATCATCGAAGTGGCCAAGGGGGTCCACTTGCTTACTCCCTCGAAGTCGTCAAGGATATGTCTTTCCGTCTCGCCCCTGACGGATACCTGGATGTCATCGAGGAACAGGGTCCCGGCGGTTCCGGCTGGGCCGAAAGCGGGCTCATAGATCTGGACGCTGACAAGGCTGATCGGCCAAACGAGGTTGTCTGGAATCCTTCCCTCCATAAGGGTCCACTCCGCCCCTTGCAGAGGCCCTAGGGTGACAGTGTTGATTATGCCACGCCTGTCTTTCAGCGCCATCCACAGGAATATGTTGGAGTATTCTTCCGACGGATTGGCCCAGACGTAAATCCTTTCCGCATTCCTGGGTACTTCGATTGGTGGAAGGCCGGCGCCCGTCTTGAGAAAGCCCATGACCTGGGTGAGAGGTCGTTCGGAGAAATCGTCCCTGTACCATGAGACATATGGAAATTCATCCGACTCGACGGCCAGCACGCCGAAACTGTTGCCCGAATAGGTCGCGCCAACCGATCCTCCTCCTCTCAGGACCAGAGACAGCGAAGTTATCCCGGGCAGGGCTAGGTATCTCTCCTTGAGCGACTGCGTACCGCGAGAGAAGTATGTCGGAATGCCGGTCACTCGAATATCGGCCGCCACGTCGTACAGCACACGCTCTTCGTATGACCGGTCGAGCGTCCCGCCCACGGTCGTGGCCAGAATGCCGAGTCCGGTTACCATGACGATCAGGAGTACCAGCCAACTGTACTGCAATGGATTCCGAGCCATCCTCCATATCGCCATAGACGCCCAGACAGGATACGCGCGCTCCAGGCGACGGAGCGCCAGAAACAGGAGCTGCATTGGAACCAGCAGGGACAGGATCAGTGTCGGGATATACACCGCTGCATCTCTGTCGGGCAGGTCGTTATACACGAAGAGCGCGGTCATCGCGGCCTGCAGAATCAGTCCAACGATGAGGAAATGTCGCCTGTGAATTCGCCATGCGCCCGCGTACAGGGCGGCGATGACGCCCAGGTGAGCCGCGCGCCATACCCATTCCCAGCCGGTGTCGGTTCTCAACTCCTGCACGGCTGTCATCAGGGCAATCGTCAAGAAAGTGGTCGCGGCGAGCAGGTGCATGACGGTTGGAGACTCTCCGTTGAGGTAGCGCACAACCAGAGGGAAGAATCGCATGAAAAGCAAAGCGACGACCGTCAGAAGAAGGACTGGCGCAAACAGCAATGCCTCGTTGACGCGCGCGTCGTTGAACAGGCCGCCGGATACGATCTGTCCGCGTGAGAAAAGCTCCCAGAATATCAGTCCTCCAATCACCATGAGCCCGATGTCAATGTAGTATCGGTGGAAGAACGGCTCAGAGGGCGGCCTGGCTGCGCGCATCTTCTGTACAATCAGCCCGGTTCTCGCGCCTATTACGCCCGGTACGACATAGATCGCGAGACACAGCGCTCCCGCGGCCAGTGATACCAGGAAGGGAGTCCATTCTATGGAAACGGGCAGGAATCTGCCCAGCGTTATATCCTCGAAGTAGTCCAGCTTGCCGGCCAGCGCTATCGCGCCGAGCGCGAGAAACGGAGCGATGACAGCTGCAATGAGCGTTATGACCAGCCCTTCCAGCGCGTAGATGCGGGCTAGGCGCCATGATCCGACGCCGCGACTTCTGAGCAGCGCGACATCCTGCTCGCGGCTGGTTACGAGATACGACACCATCATTAGGATGTAGTAGAGTACCGTGATCGTCATAACCACCAGCAGCAGAAGCATGGGCACGCCGGTGAAGAAACTGCGGCGCTCGAACCTTCTGAGCATGGTCTCGATCCCGGTGAAGACCGCCGATCCCTGCATTACGTTCGAGACTTGGGATTCCATGTCCGCAAGACGCGCGCGGACTTCGTCCTTGTCCCATTTCTTGAGGTTCTCTTTGTCAATGAAGACGAACCAGTTGGAGGAGACCAGCGTGCCCGGATACGAGACTCCTATACCCTCTATAAGGGCCTCACGAGTCACGAACAGAGCTATGGGCGGTTCTTCCGGGTCAACCTCCACATCCACGTCGGGAGTCTCTTCGAGAGGCACAGGATCAATGTACAGATCGGGGCTCTCCAGCCAGTATTCCTCGGTGGGGTCGGTGGCCTCCAGCATACCGACGATCTCTATGGCCATGCGGGTCGGGTCGCTGAGAGAAGGCGTGAAGACGACCGTATCGCCAACACTGAGTCCGAAAGTCCTCTTCGCGGTATAGCCGACAACGGCCTCAATGCGAGGGTTTCGACCGTTCCAGGCGACCTCATCGTTCGCCATGCGGCCCTCTATGAACGTGACGTGTTCTTCCAGGTTGGTCATATACTGGAAGTATCCGCGCGATACGAGAGGAGGCAGGTCGGGACTCTGAAGATTCTGATCTAGCGGGTTTCGCTTCGTGCCAACCAGGAACGTAGGAGACTTCAGGTATCGTTCATGCCCTCGATAAATCTCCTGGACGTTGTTCGCTATGGAATCTTCGAATGCCCGCTCTGTGGCGTCGAGTCTCTCTCTGGACAACAGAATGTGAGGAGCGGCGCCGTAGATGTTGAGAAAGGACTGGTCCGCTCTGTCAATCGCGGTGTCTATGCCCTGGCGCTCCAAAGTCTTCAGATATATGGGCGCGCTCGCGAGCAGCGTGGCAGCGATAGTTACGCCCGCGAATATGGCCGCAAGCAGTTTCCAGTCGTCGGCCAGCCGCTTGAGGACGAAGGAGGTTGTAGTCATGGGTGGCATCGAGGATTACATGTCCTCGTTGAAATAGGTTTTCAGGAATTCAAATATTCGTCTCTTTTCGTCCTCAGAGGCAGATTGAACTATGGCCCTCACATTCAACCATCCAGTCTCGTTATCCCAGTAGCTTCGCTTCATAACCTGGTGTCTTCCGCATAAGGGTTGCCACTTAGACGAATCGTCTGGGTCGGTGTCTGGACTCAGTGAATGGGGAAGTTTGTGATCGGGCGTTAGTCGAACGGTTCCTCCGCCTATCGGGTCAATTTCACCATGTCGTAGCGCACATGTCTGCCCATCTTCATCCCAAGCGCATCTGAAATTGGCGGACTCAAGGGTTTCACGCCATGTGTGGGCTGTTGGTCTAACCCGCCTCGCGGCGGTGTCTCTCTTCTCGGCCGTTGGCATGAGATACTCACTGACTCTCAGATCTCCCCTGTTTCGCCACGACAGAATGGTGTAACCGTAGTCTGTTCGGAGTTCAGATAGACGTTGATGCCAGTTTTCGGGCTGCCTTCCAGTTCTGGGATCGGTTGCCACTTCAATAATTTGTTCTCTTATAGCAACCTTACCGATGTTGTCCAGAAAGAAAGCCTCGATTCTCGCCCGTACTGAGTTCTGCGTATATGGTCCCCTGACAATTGCATACTCTCGATCATATGAGGAACTCATGCTGTTGGATACCTGCTGTGGAATTTGTTGCTGCCCGTTTAACTCGATCCGAAGTTACCCTCAGCCATTCTTCCGATTCGTCGCAGAGTATGGCTCTTCGTTTAAGTCTTAAACTCACTTCACCTGTTGTTCCTGAACCGCACATTGGATCTAGGACAAATCCTCTTTCCTTTGTGGACATCAGAATCAGAGGTTCAATTACGGAGAGGGGTTTTTGAGCAGGATGGCCTGTCTGTTCATCTCTTCCGACAAACCCCACATTCAGAGGAGCTTCTATCACGGATGGCGGTCCCGGGATGAATCGCATCTTCCCCGCCTTGAACTTTTCCAATTGAGCATCGGTGAGAAAATGCTCTGGATACGTTCTAGCATCCTCGGCGGCAAGATGTAGGCAGGCGTTCTGCGCGGATCGCCAGCCCCTTATCACCGAAGGACAATTCTTGTAGTACCACGTTAGCCATGTCACTAATCTGTGGCCCTTCGGAATCTTGCTGACTTGATAAGCAATGATTTCGGGAAATCCCCAAACAAAAATATGCTCTGAAATCTTGGATGCCTCCATTATCACATTGCTCAGCCATTCATTGTAGTCCACTCTGAATCCGCCGACGCCTTTGTTATACCAAGGGTCGAGAATTGTACAGTCAACCCTGTGCGAAATACCTGATAAGGTTTCTAATACGTCCGCCGCCGGGCGGATTTCAATCCCATCTACTAGTTCGAGTGTGTTCGATTGAGTCATTTGACTGCCCTGTGAATTCATGATCCGCGAGTAATATCTGTAAGAGTCTTTATCTGGTTTTACAAAGCTAAAGCCCTACGGCGGACGCCACCTTCTCCATGTGGAACTCGGCGTCGCCGAACATGAGCTCACCGGCCTTCGCTCGTCGTGAGTACAGTTGCAGGTCGTGTTCCTTGGTAAACCCAATCGCTCCATGGCACTGGTGCGCCGTCATACACACCCGGTGGCAGGCGTCGGATACCCAGGCTTTGGCCATCGCGACCTCGCGTTCCGCCGGAAGTCCCTCTGCGAGCGCCCACGCGGCCTGGTATGTGATATATCTGCATCCTTCCACGTCCGCCGCCATGTCAGCGACATGGTGCTGGATCGCCTGGAAAGAGCCGATGGACCGTCCAAACTGTATGCGCTGCTTTGCGTATGCGACGGTCATGTCGAGCGCCTGCTGCGCTCCGCCGAGCATTTCGGCGCATTTGCCGACCGCTCCCCAGGCCAGCGTCTTCTCGATGGCGTCCCATCCCCCGTTCACCTCTCCCAGAAGCGCGGAGCCGGGAACATGGACGTTATCCAAGACGAGTTCGGACTGCTTGTCCGAGGATATGGTCCGCAGGGCGGTCACGGTCAATCCGTCCGCGTTGGAGGGAACGATGAAAAGACTTATGTCCGCCTCTCCCTGGCCGGTCCTCGCCGCCACGATAATATGGTCGGACACGTTCGCGTTTGGCACGTACAATTTGACCCCGTTCAGTGTATAACCGTCGTCCGACGGTTCGGCTGTGGCCTGCACGCCCTCCGCATCCCAGCGTCCGCTCGGCTCAGTCAGGGCCAGGGTCATGATCAGTCGTCCGCTGGCAATGCCGGATAGATACTCCCGCTTCTGATCCTCAGAGCCAACTTCAGCTATGGTCATGCCAGCCATTAGAACGGTGGAAAAGTAAGGACCGGGCAGTAGGACGCGCCCCATCTCCTCAAGGAGGATGGCAAGCTCGACGAAGCCGAGTTCACTGCCTCCGTATCTTTCGGGGAACACCAGTCCGAGCCAACCGAGTCCGGCCAACTTATCCCAGAACTGGGGAGTATATCCTCGCTCGTCCCGCTCCATGTCGCGCACGTAGGACGTAGGACACTCCGCTTCTAGAAATTCGCGCGCGCTCGTCCTCAGCATCTGCTGGGTTTCATTCAGTCCGAGGTCCAATTTGCATCTCCCGGAAGTATCAAACTAATCAAGCGAGGGCGCACCATCGTGCGCCCCCGTCTTGCAGCTATTCTGTTTTATCGAAGAACGAAGTTCGATCTTGAGCGGCGCAAGCTACGGCCCGCCGACAACCATGCAGGTTACCGTTCGCACAATGCCGGGTACCGTGTGAATCTCACGCGTAACGATCTGGCCCACGGCGTTCAGGTCGTTCGCGGTCACAACCGCGATAATGTCGTAGGGGCCGGTGACAGGGTCAACGTTGTCCACTCCGGGCAGGACGGCCAGCGCCGTCGTCACATCCCCTGACTTGCCGACCGAGGTTTCTATCAGTACGTAGGCTTTTGTGCTCATCTATCGAAGTCTCCAGCAATGCGATGCGTGTGTCGGGATTAAGTGTCTGCATTCTAAGGTCGCGCGTTGCGGGGTGTCAATTCCAGGCCGGGCCTCGCGGTTGCCGTACATTCAGCCTTTGGAGTATCCTAGCCGTGCAGTTACCAAGGCTGAAACATCATGCCGCGCGTGGGACGCAGCGGAATGAAAGGAGAAACAGGTGGACGGACTTTCTGCAATTGCGAAGATTCTTAAGCTCGAAGGTGTGGAATGGGTCGCGTGTTACCCATCCAACAACCTGATCGAGGCTGTGGCGATGGAAGGCATTCGCACGGTAATGTTCAGACACGAACGAGGCGCGGTAATGGCCGCCGACGGTTACAGCCGCGCGAACAACAGGCAGAAGTTCGGCGTGGTCATAACTCAGGGCGCGTCGGGCGCGGAGAACGCGATGGGCGGAATCGCCCAGGCGTTCGGAGACAACGTGCCCATACTGCTGCTGCCGGGTGGCAGCGCGCTGTCGGCATGGAGCGTCAGGCCCAACTTTTCCCCCGCGAGGGCATACGCCCCCATATCCAAGCAGACCGAAGCCATCTTCACCCCTTCAGAGGTAGGCAATGCGCTGCGGCGCGCTTTCCACGCCCTGCGAAATGGCAGCGGCGGCCCCGTAACCGTAGAGACGCCCGCCGACGTCATGGCAGCCGAGGTGCCTGACGACCTGGTTGACGCCTACCGCTCCCCAAAGCGATCCGTCGTCTCTCCATCCCGCTCCGACGTCAAGGACGCGGTGAAGGCGCTACTCGAAGCGAATAACCCTGTACTGTGGGCGGGTGGCGGAGTCCTGTACGGCGACGCCACCGAAGAGCTAAAGGAACTGGCGGAACTTCTTGACGCGCCGGTATATACCACGATGCAGGGCAAGAGTTCGTTCCCCGAAACCCATCCCCTGTCCTTGGGCGCCGGTTCGGGAGCGACGACCTGGCCCGCCCGCAAGTGGCTGAGCGAGTGCGACGCGCTGTTCGCCATCGGCTCCAGCCTCACGCGCACCGGCTACGGACAGCCCGTACCCACGGTCAAGACTCTGATCCAGAACACCGACAACATCGAGGACATCAACAAGCAGGAGAGCGTTGACATCGGTCTGCCCGGCGACTCGAAGGCCACGCTCGCCATGGTCATAGACGAGGTGAAGGCGGCCATAGGCGAGGCGCCCAGAAACACCGGCGTCCGCGACCAGATCGCCGCGGAGCGCGAGAAGTGGATGGAAGAGTGGACACCGCTGCTCCAGTCGGACGAGGTCCCCATTAACACCTACCGAGTGATCCACGAGATCAACGCCACGCTGGACAAGTCCAGGTCGGTCGTGACCCACGACGCGGGCGCGCCCAGAGACTCGATCATTCCGTTCTACGAGTCCACCACGCCGCACGGCTATGTCGGCTGGGGCAAGACGACCCACCTGGGCTTCGGAATTCCGCTGATGATAGGCTCCAAGCTGGCCAGCCCGGACAAGTTCTGCCTGAACCTCATGGGCGACGGCGCGTTCGGGATGTCCGGCCTGGACACTGAGACGGCGCAGCGCGCGGGCGCTCCGATTACCACAGTCGTCCTGAACAACGGCGGCATGGCGACCTATCCGGGCGGATATCCGGTAGCGAACGAGCAGTACGGCTTCACGAGGATGACCGGCGACTACGCCGGAGTCGCCGACGCTTTCGGCGGTGTTGGAATCACGGTCACCGATCCCGGCGAGATGAAACAGGCGCTGATAGACGCGCAGCGCCACAATGAAGACGGTCGCACCGTCATAATAGACGTGCACTCCAACTTCGAGGCGAAGAAGTCCCGGTTCTAATCGCGCGGAGTCGCGTCCGGCGAAATTCTGACTGAGCGAAATGGGGCGGCCCGATTCAGGCCGCCCCATTATGTGGTAAGGACATCAAGAAATATAAATCAGAGTATATCGAATAGCCCAGTTTGGGGGAGAGCCTCATGGTCACCGTACCCAGAGTTGTAAAGAACGCTCTCAGGCCCGCCGTGATAAGCGCTCTGACAACGTGGGAGCGCGTGGAGTCCGGCGTCAGCTACAACCCGACGTCGGACCGAATCAGGAACAATCCCTACGACACATACGACCGGATGCGCGACAGGGACCCTGTTCACCGGATGCGGCTGATAGATGCCTGGGCGCTGACGAGATATGAGGACGTGGACGCGGTATTGCGTGACCATAGGCGTTTCCTCAAAGACGATTCCAGCGATATATACCGGAGTATGCTCAACAGCAACCCGCCCGACCACACCAGGCTGAGAGCTATCGTCTCCAAGGCATTTACGCCCAGGTCGGTAGCAGGGCTTCACCCCAGGATTCAGCGCATAGTTGGCGACCTTCTGGACGACCTGGACGGCGAAGACAGATTCGACTTGATAGAGAAGTTCGCCTATCCGATCCCCATAACGGTCATAGCCGAAATGCTGGGCGTTCCCTCGCAGGATATGGACGTATTCGAGGACTGGTCGAACGACGTCTCGCTGGTCATAGAGCCGTATCAGACCGAGGAGCAGGAGTCGCGCGTGGAACGGGCCTCGAAAGAGTTGTTCGAGTATTTCGAGGGCATAATGGAACAGCGTCGGCGTGAACCCCAGGACGACATGATTACAGCGCTGATGAACGCCGAAGAAGAGGGCGACAAGCTCACTCACGAGGAACTTCTCGGCACGCTAATGCTGCTGCTGGTGGCGGGCAACGAGACCACCAGGAATCTCATCGGAAACGGAATGCTCGCGCTGCTGAAGCATCCCGACCAGCTTCAGAGACTCAGGGACAACCCGGATCTGCTCGATTCCGCCGTGAACGAACTGCTGAGATACGACAGCCCCGTCCAACTGGACGGACGCATTGCGCACGAGGACCTGGAAATAGCGGGCACCCAGATTCAGGCGGGCGAGCGTGTCATCTCCGCAATCGGCGCGGCCAACCGCGACCCCGCGGTGTTCACAGACCCCAACGTACTGGACATAGGACGCAGGGAGAAGAGCCACATATCCTTCGGGCGCGGCATACATCACTGCCTGGGCGCGCCGCTTGCGACGCTCGAAGGTCGCATCGCGTTCTCCTCGCTGCTCGACCGCTTCCCTTCGATGAGTCTTGTCGCCGAACCCGAGTTCAGGGAGCAGATCGTCTTGAGGGGCGTCGAAGAACTCTGGGTAGAGGTCGAATAGGGGCGCGTCTCGCATGAGCGCGTCAGATAAGGCTGCCCTTCTTCCGAGCGTTGCCGCCGGATTTCTGGCCGGGCTGATACTCGGGGCCCGATGGGACGCTCCAATCGGTACGGTTTTGCTTTTCGCGACTGCGGCGCTATTTGCGGTCGCGCTGTCGGTTTCTGCTCGTAGGTTCCTACTCCCGTCCCTGGCTGTTGGCGCGCTGATTCTCGGTGTGCTGAGAGCCGGGACGGTCGAAGAGCTCGGAGTCGATCTGGGACCGTACCGGGATGCGCCGGGATTGATGGTCGAGGGCGTGGTGTCCGACGACCCAACCGGGTCGGGCTCAGCGCTCACATTTCGGCTGTCCGCAGAACGCCTGAGGACAGGCTATGACTCCCCGTGGCGCGAAGTTTCGGGCTATGTCAGGGTAACGGCACGGGTTCCCTCGTACCTCGCCGGTTCCAGGGAAGCGCCATTCGTAAGATATGGTGACGAGCTCGCGCTCACCGGCAGTCTGGAGAAGCCCCAGAGGTTCGACGGGTTCGACTTCCCCGCCTACCTGGAATCGCAGGGCATAGGGTGGGTTATGAGTTTCCCGGAGGTCGAGTTGATCGGCGAGGATGGCGGCAGTCCCTTCTACCGGTGGCTCTACTCCCTACGGCGCGATATGGCGGGAGCCATGACTGTCGCCATACCTGAGCCACAGGCATCCTTTGGCCAGGCCATTCTGCTGGGTATCCGAGATGGAGCGCCAGAATCGCTGACCGAGGACTTCCGTCGAGCCGGGACCGCTCATCTGCTCGCCATCTCCGGGCTGCACGTGGGCATACTTCTTGCCCTCAGCATATCCGCCAGCGAGTTCCTGTTGGGAAGACGGAGGCAATTCTATCTAGCGCTTCCGCTGCTGGCAATCTGGATGTACGCTCTCACATCGGGCGCTTCGGACTCAGCCATACGAGCCGCGATCATGGGAACGGTGTACATCGTCGCGATTGCCGTCGGAAGGCCGCGAAGCCTCATTCCGGCTCTTGCTCTCGCTGCCGCGCTCATGGCGGCGCTCGAACCGCGAGTTCTGACGAGAGTCTCTTTCCAACTCAGCTTCGCCGCGATGATGGGAATCGCAATCTATTACGAAGCGCTGTCGGACAGGATTGCGGAGTGGATCGGACTCGGTCCTGAGCGCGAGGATTGGTGGGCGACCTCACTGCGCGGCCTTGCGATGGCGGTAGGAGTTACTGTCGCAGCGACGCTGGCTACGACCCCCTTGGTGATGCTCTACTTCGAGCGCGTGTCCCTTGTAGGACTGCCCGCCACGCTGTTGAGTATGCCCGCTCTGGCGCCGGCCATTGTAGCGCATGGGGCGACCGCTCTCGTAGGAACACTGTCGGAAACCGCGGCGATGCCCTTCGGATGGATTGCCTGGATTTTGTCCGGCTATATCACCGGAGTGGCATCTCTGTTCTCCGGGCTGCCAATGGCGTCGGTAGAAACGGGCGAGTTAGCGCACCGATTTGTCTGGGCTTACTATTCGGTAATGACGGGAATAGTCGTCCTCCTGTACAGCCCAATAAGGTGGCGACGCTCCCGGCTCCGCTTCCCATCGGCAAGCTGGAATATGTCGGTCCCTTGGCAAATCTCGGTTCTGGCGCTTGTGGTGGCGGTGGCTGTGTGGACAGCGGCGCTGAGCCAACCTGACGGAATGCTCAAGGTCGTATTCGCAGATGTAGGGCAGGGGGATATGACTGTCATAACTACACCTTCAGGTGGGACGATTGTGGTGGACGGAGGCCCGGACCCAGAACGCGCCGTTCAAGTTCTGGACGCCCAAATGCCCTTCTGGAAGCGAACGCTGTCGCTGGTTGTACTCAGTCATCCGCACAGCGACCACGTCTCCGGCCTGAACGAGGTCTTGCGCCGATATCATGTCGAGCGCATCCTGGAGGCGCGCAGCGAATACGAGAGCGCGGACTACGCGGCATGGTCGAGGCTCGCCGACTCCGAGGATGCACAATTGCTAGTAGCGCGCCCCGGAATGCGTATTTCCTTCGATGACGGCGTCGAGTTGCATGTACTCGCTCCACAAGACGCCGGCGCCGGCGCGAGGTCCGGGGACGTAAATGATGCCTCCGTGGTTGTGCGGGTCGTCTTTGGAAATGCCAGCTTTCTGCTGACTGGCGATATAGTGGCCGAAGGGGAAAGGCTGCTGCTACGCTCAGGGCAGGTTCTGGACAGCCATGTGCTGAAGGTTGCCCATCACGGAAGCAAGACATCCTCCAGCCCGTCGTTTCTCGGCGCCGTCTCACCTGGCGCAGCGGTAATCTCAGCGGGGCAGGACAACAGGTTTGGACATCCAGACCCGGAAGTAGTCGAACGACTTGAAGGGTTAATCCCCAGATCTCGGATATTCAGGACGTACGAGAATGGGACGATAACGTTCGAATCCGATGGCGAGACGATGTGGGTGAAGACGGAGCGATGAGGTCAGTTTTGCTCCATGCGCCGAATTTGTTTTCTCAGCCTGACAGCCTCGGCTTCGACTTGCTGGGCGCGGTTTCGCTCGGCGTTCCGCATTATTCCATCTTGCCGTCTGGCGTCTCCATGGTCTCATGATAACGATGAGCGACGTATCGCACATCTATCTCTAATCCGTCTCAACCGCTCCCGAATTTTCATTAATGCCATGTCCGCCCAAAGATCACTCAGGTATAATATCCTTCAGGGTTATTCAGACAAACGTTTGCAGGGAGAAGTGTTGGATAAGATAACTCGTCAGAGACCATGGACGGTACTGGGAATCGCTCCGCTGGTTCTCATGTCCGTTCTGATAGCGATAGCAGCCGCGTGCGGCGGTCCCGATCCCGAACCTACTCCCATACCGCCTACGGCAACCCTAATTCCGACAAATACACCTGTACCGCCGACCGCTACGCCTGTGCCGCCGACAGTGACGCCAGTCCCAACGAACACGCCTGTACCGCCAACTGCCACGCCCGTTCCGATTAACAATCCAGTTCCAACCGCGACGCCTGTGCCGTCGGACACGCCGGAGCCCACCCAGGCCCCCAAAGATGACCGCACAGCATCCGAGATACTCGCGGGGGCCTCGAAGGCGCTTTCAGAAGTCGACAGTTTCCATCTCTTCACCGAAATGATCATCTCCACGGCTCAGGGTGGCGCGGCCATAGAATTGCCGGTCACGCTGCAAGCCGATTTCCAGAAGCCTTTCGACTCTGAGGGATCGATCAGTATTGACATTGGTTTCTTCAGCATCGAGATAAAGTTCATAACTGTGGACGGCGACTTCTATATGACTGATCCCGAAACCGGTGAATGGGTACTGGGAGCAAGCGCCAGCGAGTTCCTGCCATTGAACCCGTCCGATTTCGCCGACGCCGAGAACTTTGTCGCTCCTGAACTACTGCAGGAACCCGACAAGCTGACCCTGGAGGGAACGGAGGAGATTGACGGCATCGAGGCATATCGGATCGCGGCCTCCGTCGACAGCGGATCCATTGCTATGCTCGAAGGAATGGGCGGCGAACTGGATATGAGGTTCTGGGTCGGCGTCGAGGATGGCCTGCTCCGCAGGATACTGGCGAACGGCAAATTGGCAATTCCTGAAGCCGGATCCATGCCGTCCGACAGCCTGCTTGGGGGCTTTGGCGGAGGAGACACCAGCTTCGAGATACTCATCGAATATTCGGACTTCGATGTTCCGGCGCAGATAGAACCACCCAAAGAGTACTCAGACCTGCGGTCCCTCTTACCCGACTTCGGCGAATCCGAAGATCCCGCTGCCATAGAAGTTGTCCATACGACTCTAGGCTCAGGCTGGATCAGGTCCGACTTGCCAACGGAGGGCCTATCCATCGCAACGCCACCGTCCTGGGTCACTCTTCCACTCGATCCAGAATCCATAGACGCGGCTCTAGAAACTTTCAAGTCGTCCGGCGACGCCAGATTCGAATTCATGGCAGGTCAGTTAGAGCAATTCCGGGATACACTGGAATTCAAGCTGTTCGGATTCGAGCAAGGGCCGTCTTCATCCGAGACTTTCCACTCCAACATGAGTGTCCTGGTAAACGACTCCGGTTTGCCATCCACGCTGGACACATACGCGGACATCAATGTGCAGCAACTGGAGTCTTATTGGGGAGTAGCCAATCTCGAGAGGCAGAAGATTCAATTGGCGTCCGGCGAGGCTGTAAGGATCGGATATACATTACCAGTACCTGTCTCCGGCGAACCGATAGGGGCCTCTATAACCCAGTATTTGCTCTTGCGGTGCTCGACCGGCGTGATCGTGACATTCACGGCTTCCGAGGAGTACGCGGAGGAACTTGATCCGCTGTTCATACAGATAGCGGACACCATCGAAATACGAGAAACCGAAGAAAGGATATGTCCCAAAGTGGCAAAACAGTACAATTCAGCTCCGGCCATGACAATAGACCCCTCCAAGGAATACACCGCGACTTTCAACATGGAGGACGGTTCCGAGTTCACTATAAAGCTGTTCGCGGATAAGGCTCCGAGTACGACCAATAATTTCGTCTTCCTGGCCAGGGACGGTTACTATGACGGTGTAACGTTCCATAGAGTGATACCCGGATTCATGGCGCAGGGAGGCGATCCGACGGGAACGGGAAGGGGTGGCCCGGGGTACCAGTTCGCGGACGAGTTTCACCCTGACCTCAGGCACGACAAGCCCGGAATCCTGTCCATGGCGAACGCCGGCCCCAATACGAACGGAAGCCAATTCTTCATCACGTTCGTCCCGACACCGCATCTGGATGACCATCATGCCGTGTTCGGGGAAGTGATCGAGGGCATGGATGTCGTGAACGCCATTTCGCCTAGAGACCCCATGTCTGCGAGAACGCAGGGCGACGCGGTTTCCTCCGTCACCATAAACGAGTCCTAGAATCCAGCAGTCCCAAGACTCAGAAAATTGCGTTCCGGGGGCAAGAATATGAAGGACAACAGAGTTCGACAGCGCGTCAAGGATGGTAAGCCCGTCATCGGCTGCTTCTTGGGATTGGGCAGTCCCAACGTCGCGGAGCTTATGGCGCGGGCCGGTATGGACTGGCTGGTTATCGAGACCGAGCACAACGGCCTGGACTCAGCCGAGATTCAGCATATGCTCATGGCGATGAACGGCAGCGACGCCGTTCCAATCGTTCGTGTCCCGAACAGGGACCAGGTGTACATTCAGCGCTCGCTCGACATGGGCGCCATGGGCGTGTTGGTTCCCGGCGTCAGAACCGCCGAGGAAGCGCGGGCGATTGTCTCTTACACGCGGTTTCCCCCTAACGGCATCAGGAGTTGGGGGCCGCTCAGGGCGTCGGACTACACTCTGGACAACGACGACTACCTCGAGCGCGCCGACGACAACATTCTGGTCTGCCTGATACTGGAGACGCGCGACGCGGTCGAGAACCTGGAAGAGATATGCGAGGTCCCGGGCGTTGACGTACTGACCATCGGCCCTTGGGACCTGTCTCTGGAGCTCGGGCTCGATCCCCGCAAGCTGCCTCTGCCTGAGATAGAGGAGATTTCCCGGAAGGCGCTGGAGGTCGCGAGACCGCGGGGCGTGGAGATCGGCGTGTCCGCCGGTACGCCCGAAGGATTGCGTGAACGACAGCGACAGGGATTCACCTTCATCCAGTACGGGCCGGACTACAACCTGTTCGTGAGCGCGGTCAACGCCGGCCTCGATGCATTCGACCGCGAGGCATGAGCCTGCCCAAATCTCCTCCGCCATCCGATATAATGCGCCCATAACCTGAGGCCATTGGACACGTTTACCCACGCGTCGAAGGAGGAATGAAATGAAACTCGGTCTGTTTCTCATGCCATCGCATCCACCCGAACGCTCGACATGGGACGCCCACCAGTGGGACCTGGACTGTCTGGAGATGGCGGACAGGTACGGACTGAGCGAGGCGTGGATAGGCGAGCATTTCACCGCGCCCTGGGAGCCCGTTCCGACGCCGGACCTGCTTATCGCGCAGGCGTTGATGCGGACGAAGAACATCATGCTTGGAACGGGCGCGCACCTGCTGCCGTTCCACCATCCGGTCGAACTGGCGCACAGGGTCGCGTACCTGGACCACCTGGCGCAGGGCCGCTATATGTTCGGGATTGGTTCCGGCGGCCTGCTGTCCGACCACGAACTGTTCGACGTGGACTTCGACGCAAGCCAGCACCGCGAGATGACGCGCGAGTCCCTGGACATCATACTGAAAGTCTGGGAACATATCGAAGGTCCATTCGAGTACAAGGGCAAGTTCTGGAACTTCAACATTCCAGACCCAAAGGAATACGAATACGCGACGCTGAAGACATTCCTCACGCCGTACCAGAAGCCGCATCCACCCATTGGCGTCGCGGGCGCGAGTCCGGGATCGGAAACGCTCAAGATCGTGGGCGAGAGGGGATATATCCCGATGAGCCTGGGGCTGAACGCCGTTTACGTCGCAAGCCACTGGGACGCCGTGGCGCAGGGAGCGGAGAGCGTGGGGAGGGAGCCCCCATCGCGCGGTGAATGGCGCATCGTGCGCGACATCTGGGTTGCGGACACGGATGAAGAGGCGCGTGAGGGCGCGATGAACGGGATGCTGGGCAGGGCTTGGCGTGACTATCTGCACCCGCTCTTCTCTTTTGGAGCGTATCCGTTCGTCAGTTTCATGAAACATGACGAGTCCATATCTGACGATGATGTCACCCTCGAATACATGATGGACAACCTGTGGATCGTCGGCTCTCCCGACACTGTGGAAGAGAAGTTGCGTGGTCTCTACGAGACGGTCGGCGGCTTCGGCACGCTGCTGTGGCTCACATTCGACCACTCCGAGGACCGCGACAACTACGAAAAGTCCGTCCGTCTGCTGTCCCAGGAGGTCATGCCTCGACTGGCTGACCTAAACTGAGACGCCTGACCGAACTCGCATCTCTGAGAGAATTTCTGAAAGGAGACCCACATCAATGGCGGGATGGCACACGTGCAAAGCTGTGGAACGCGACCCGGAGAAGCTCGGCGGCGCATGGCTGTTCAAAGGCACTCGCGTACCTGTATCCGCTCTGTTTGCGAATTTAAGGGACGGAGCCTCGGTGGATGAGTTCTTGGAGTGGTTCCCGGGAGTCGAAGCGGAACATGTCAGAATGGTTCTCGAACATGAACTCGAAGCGCTTGACCAACCTAAGGCATCGTGAGAATCCTGCTAGATCACTGTACCCCAGCCCCTCTGAGACGATATTTGACTGAACATTCTGTACAGACCTCTGCGAGAAGAGGATGGGCAACCTTGTGAAACGGCGACCTTCTGCGTCGGGCTGAGTCGAACGAATACGAACTGCTGATAACTACAGACCAAAGTTTACGTTATCAACAAAATATGTCAGAGAGGAAAATTTCGATTTTGATTCTGCTCTCAAATTCGTGGCCTCTCATTAGACCGCAACTCGCTAGGATACGCGAGGCGGTATCAGAGATAACTGCCGGTGAGATCCGAGAGTTAGAGATACCTCCACATGAACGATAGAGACAGTCGCGCGCTCGAAATACTTAGAGAACTCGGGCAGAGACCTGCCGCGCCGTTCCATGAAAGCGCGCCCGCCGGGTATATCCTCGAAACGCTAAAGGACATCGGACTGCCCGCTGACACCGACGACTTCGGCAACGTGATCGCGCACTATCGAAACTCCGAAGGCGATGATCCGCCTCTCGCGCTCGTCGCTCACATGGACCATCCCGGATTCGAGATAGTAGAAGTGTCGGAGCGCGGTCTGCTGGCGGTCGCGCTTGGCGGCGTGCCGGAAGTGTCGCTGGCGAGCCCTACGGACGTACTTGTCTTATTGGAAGGCGACGTCCGACTGCCCGCCCGCATCGTGCCGTTCCCCAACGGCGATGACAGGACCGTCCGAGTCGAACTGGGCGAGGATGTGAGTATAGAGCCGCCCGTTCCGGTGGTGTTCGACCTGCCGGACTTCGTGCTGGAAGACGGATTCATCAGGATGCGCGCTCTGGACGACCTAGCCGGGTGCGCCGCCTCACTCGCGGCCATGGAGCGGCTCGTGGCCGGGAATGCCGAGTGCGACATTTACGCCGTCTTCACACGCGCCGAGGAGGGCGGACTGTTCGGCGCGCGGCTCATGGCCGAGGCGCGGACGCTGCCACTCGAAACGCTCGTCGTATCCATCGAGTCCAGCCCGCTCATACCGGGCGTCAAGCAGGGCGCGGGGCCGGTCATAAGAACGGGGGACGCGCTCTACACCTTCGACGCCGAGGCGGAACAGGTCCTGATAGTGGCGCGCGAGTCAATCAGGCGACGCAACCCCGACTTCAAGAGCCAGCGCCAGCTTATGAGCGGCGGCGTGTGCGAAGGGACAGCGTTCGCGGTCTGGGGATACAGGGCCACAGGCATGGCGTTCCCACTGGGCAATTATCACAACGCCACAACCGGCATCCGCGATCCCGAATCGGGCATAGGCGCGGAGTACATCCGTATCGAGGACTTCCTCGGCGGCGTGGAACTTCTCACCGAGGCCGCGAAGTGTGTGGGTATGCGGAATGAATCGCCAGCGAGCGAGCGAGTGCGACAAGTACCGGACGAGATACGAGCGCGTATGACCGGTCGCGCCTAGGCCTCGCTGATGTCCCAGCCGTCAACTGCCCAGTAGCCGACCCTTGGCGTCTCGGATACTGTTGGAAGTCCCTGCGCCCGCTTCAGACGCTGGATGTTGAAGAGATGGGTGGTCTCCTCGAAGTACATATGGCGGACCATCGCGTCATAACGCATGATTCGCTGGGCGCCATCCTCTGAGACGGAAATGCCTTCGGGATGGGCTTGCAGCATCAGATCCCATGAGGCGCTCATTTCAGAGGCTATCGAGTGAGAGTGTATGAATCCGACG
>JAAXHY010000326.1 GCA_012270665.1 Dehalococcoidia bacterium | reverse complement strand
TCCATCAACTGGCCCATCATCGTCCTGCTGGGAGCTATGATCCCGGTAGGCGGAGCGCTGGAAAGTACCGGAGGAGCCGCGCGTATCGCCTCGCTCGTCACCGATCTGGGCCACACCCTGCCCCCTTGGACCATTCTCGCGATAGTCCTGGTCACCACCATGCTGCTGTCCGACGTGGTCAACAACTCCACCGCAGTTATCCTGATGGCTCCCGTTGCTATGGGGGTTGCGCAAACCATGGGCGCGTCGGTGGATCCATTCCTGATGGCTGTGGCAATCGGAGGGTCCTCCGCCTTCCTCACGCCAATCGGACACCAATCCAACACCATCGTCATGGGTCCCGGCGGCTACAAGTTCGGCGACTACTGGAGGATGGGCCTGCCGCTCGATGTCATAATAGTGTCGGTATCCGTCCCACTCTTGGCGTGGATATGGCCCCTGAACCTATGATCCGCAAGAAAATCTACGAACCGCAGACGGGGGCCTACCTGGACATGGGCCTGAACCGCTTCAGCCGCAGCGAGTTCGTGATCACCGACACCGAGCTGAATGCCATCGCCCCCGCCGCGAGCACCGGATTGAGGAAACCGTGTTCGCCCAGAATCGGCCTCAGCGCCTCCGGCGTCCCATCCGGTCCGAACAGTGGGTAGAGTATCCCCGCCGCAACCGGAATCAGCGCCACATTGTACGCGAAAGCCCAGAACAGGTTCTGCCGGATTACCCGCATGGTAGAGCGACTCAGCGATATGAGTGTCGAGACCCCTCTCAAATCGCCTCCCACCAGCGTCACATCCGCCGTCTCGATTGACACATCCGAACCCGTGCCGATAGCCACCCCAACGTCCGCCTGCGCCAGAGCGGGCGCGTCATTCACGCCGTCCCCGACCATCGCCACCTTCTTGCCCGCCGCTTGGATTTCCAGGATCACGCTCGCCTTGTCCGACGGCAGCACCTCAGACACCACTCTCTCGATTCCCACCTGCTCCGCGACTGCCCGCGCAGTGCGCTCATTGTCCCCTGTCAGCATTACCACCTCAACATCCTGGTCCCTGAGCGTTCTCACCACCTCCGCCGACTCAGGCTTGAGTCCATCCGCCACCGCCATGACCCCGAGCGCGGCGCCGTCCGCCGCGACGAACATCGGCGTCTTGCCCTGCGCCGCGAATCCGTCCGCCTCCGTGTCCATGCCGTTCAGCCGGACTCCCTCCCGTTGCATCATCCCAAGATTGCCGATGACCAGGTCCGTCCCGTTCATCCTCGCCCTGATTCCGGCCCCGGGCGCGGCCTCGAACCCCGTCACGTCTTCCAACGCCAGCCCACGCTCCACCGCAGACTCCACGACTGCCACGCCGAGCGGATGTTCCGACCGCCGTTCCGCGGACGCCGCCAGTGCGAGCAGACCGCTCTCGTCACCGTTCTGGGCATAGATGTCGGTCACCTCGGGCCGCGCCTTCGTCAGTGTGCCCGTCTTGTCTAGCACGACCACCTCGACCTTGTGCGCCGACTCCAGCGCCTGCGCCCCCCGTATCAGCACGCCGTACTCCGCGCCCTTTCCAATGCCCACCATGATGGCCGCTGGCGTAGCCAAGCCCATCGCGCACGGGCACGCGATGATGAGTACCGCCACCGCCGTCAATATCGCCGTCACGTATGAAGGCTCAGGCCCGAATGTCAGCCAGATCAGGAAGACCAGCGCCGCGACCCCGATCACCGAAGGCACGAAATACGCCGACACCAGGTCCGCCATCCGCTGTATCGGCGCCTTCGATCCCTGCGCCTCCTCCACCAACCGCACGATGTTCGACAGCATCGTGTCCCGACCCACGCGCGTCGTTCTGAACGTGAAGCTCCCGCTGCCGTTCAGAGCGCCGCCGTAAACCTCGCTCCCGCGCTCCTTGTCCACCGGCGCGCTCTCCCCGGTCAGCATGGACTCGTCCAGAGAAGACGCCCCGTCCTCCACGATCCCGTCCACCGCCACCTTCTCACCCGGCCTCACGACCACTATGTCGCCGACTGCGATATCCTCTATCGGAATATCTGCGTCCTGTCCGTCCCTGACCACCCTCGCGGTCTTGGGCTGCAGGTCCATCAGCGCCCTGATGGCGTTCGACGCCCGGCTCTTCGCTCTCGCCTCTAGGAACTTGCCCAGCAGTACCAGCGCTATGATCGCGGACGAAGTGTCGAAATACGTGTCCGTGGCGCGCCCCTCGAAGAACGCGGCGCCGCCGAAGACCGTAACCACCAGGCTGTACACGTAGGCGACTGACGTCCCCACCGCAATCAGCGTGTTCATGTTCGACGTCAGATGCCGCGCCGCGCTCCACGCCGATACGTAGAACCCGCGGCCCGCCCAGAACTGCACCGGTGTCGCCAGCGCGAGCAGCGCGAAATCCATCCTGAACGGGAACAGGTCGGCGACGTTCGGTAAGGCCATCAGGGCCATGATTATGGCCGCTACGGTCACGCTGAACACCATCCGGTTTCTGAGCGTCCGGACATCCTTCGGAGTCGCCGTGTCGTCGCTCGGATCGCCTACCACCGCCGCCACCGAGTATCCAGCGTCCTCCACCGAGCGCCTGAGGTCCGAGATTCCCGTCATTCCGGGCACGTATTCCACCGAGGCACGTTCGGTCGCCAGGTTTACGCTCGCCGACATCACCCCGTCCGACCCTTCCAGCGCGTTCTCCACGTGCGTCACGCACGCCGCGCACGTCATCCCACCTATCGCCAGCGTGGTCTTGCGTGTCCCGACGCCGTATCCCGCGTCCTGCACAGCCAGTGTCAGTGTGGAGAGTTCCACCCCATCCGACCGTAGGTCCAGCGACGCCTTCTCGGTCGCCAGGTTCACCGACACTCGCTCCACCCCTCCAACTTCCTCAAGCGCGTCCGAGACATGGGAGACACACGCCGCGCAGGTCATCCCCGTTATGGGAAGCGTTATCTGAGACTTTGATGGAGCGACCATAATTCGCCCGGAAGAGAGATTGTTATCGAATCAAATATAGCACACAACGATACTCGGTGACCGTCATCGAGCGTGGACCAAAGAAAAGGCCGCGCAGCGCGCGGCCCTGATACATTCAACCAGCGGGCAGGACTACATACTCCTGACCACGCCGATGACCCTGCCGCGCACCGACACGTCCTTCGCCGACACCATTATCGGCTGCATAGTCGAGTTCTCAGGCTGTAGGCGCACCATGTCGCCCTCCATGTAGAACCGCTTCAGTGTGGTCTCCTCGGTTGGGTCCAGCCACGCCGCGACCATATCGCCGTTGCTCGCCTCGTTCGCCGGCTCCAGGATGACCAGGTCGCCGTCCGCGACCAGCGCGTCTATCATCGAGGTCCCCTTCACGCGCAGCGCGAACATATTCTCCCTGTCCCCGATCAGCGACGAGGGCAGGTCAACCGTGTCGTGGCTCTCCTCGGCGAACGCGGGCGCGTCCGGCACGTGTAGCGGCTCGCCTGCGGCGATGCTGCCCATTATCGGGATGTTCTGAATGTCCCGCTTCGTGCCCTTCAGCCCCTCGCCGATGAGCTCTATTCCGCGCGAAACTTCCGGTTCTCTCTTCAGATACCCCATCTTCTGGAGCTTGTGCAGGTTGTAGTCCACTACCGAGGTCGAGCTGACCTTGCACCCGTTCTGGATGTCCCGCACCGTGGGCGGGTAGTGCCGCTCTTCCATGAACTTCTGGATGAATTGAAGGATGCTTTCCTGGCGGGCCGACAGTCTGGTTTTCATTTTCTCTTCTCCAAAGTACTAATGTTCTCTGAAGATTAACAGACCATTTGTACGCTGTCAACCCTAAATTCCCGAATTTCTGGACAGATGTTCAAAACCGCATGATATTCGCTCGGAAGCATCAAATTTCTGGGAGTATCCAGCGTGGTATGACGATACCCAATATCTTTGTGCCGCTTCGTGTCCTTCGTGGATAGAATCGGATATGCCGCTGCCTGCCGCTTTTGTGATACTTCCGGTCACCTGCCCCAGTGGAGCGATCCCGTTGTTCCCGCTATCATGTGTCTAACACGATTCGCGATGAAAGTAAGGAGCGAACCATGGCCGAATACATACCATCACCAAGAGACTGGGTCCGCGAGCAGGTCGAACTCTACGAAAGCAGCGGGGGCGCCCAGGGAACCACCCTGCGTGAGACCGGACTCCCCGTCATCATAGTCACCAACCGCGGAAACAAGACCGGCGCCATCCGCAAGACCCCGCTGATGCGCGTCAAGGACGGCGACAACTACGTCCTCGTCGGCTCCCAGGGAGGCGCGCCCAGGAACCCCGTGTGGGTGTACAACCTCCGCGCCGACTCCGGCGTCGAAATCCGTGACGAGACTGACGTGCACTCCATGCGCGTCCGCGAGGTCGAGGACGATCCCGAACGCGCCCGCCTGTGGGACATCGCCGTCGCGGCGTTCCCCCCATACGAGGAATATCAGAACAAGACCACCCGAAAGATCCCAGTATTCCTCGCCGAACCCGCGTAGAGCGAAACGCTCCTCGAGATAGTCAGACGGTAAGGCAGGGCGAGACACCGGCCTCGCACCGCGCATTCAATTTCGGTATCAGGTCGTCTCGAAACGCAGCGCCGACAGATTCAACTCTGAAGACCGCTTCGAGAGATATAGCAACTCCACGCCCACTACTTCATCCGATTCATTGTGATCTAGAACCACGCCCGGCGAGACCTCCTCAGACTCCACGATCTCAGATTCGTCCAGTCGCAAGTACAGCGCATCCGCTTCCTTATCCAATGTAGCCTCATAGTCTTCCTCTCATACGTCGGTCAAAGAATACGCTGATAACTTTCCAGGGCGTAACGCGAGTATTGACAACCACACGCAGGACACGACCATCTCGCTCCAGCACACGAGCGAAGAAACGCTCAAGCTACCGTAGCAGTTTACCATATGGCCGATATCGGCTATAATTTTTCGCGTGGACATAATCCTTACAGATCACGTCTCATATCAGATGAGGAGACGCCGGATTACGATGGAGGACATTAGGTTGATTCTCAACATCGGGCAACACTCCGAAAGGAGAAGAGGAGCAGACCATGGAGGCGCACGCTGAGATTGATGGTAGGCCAATCACAATCATATACGACGAACTGGATCACAGATTCAGGGACGTATTCCGCGTGATTACGGTGTTCAGAAGGAGGCGCAGGGAATGAAAGTCATGTACGATCCAGAAGCCGACGCCATGCTGATAGCCTTGGCGGACGCCGATGTACAGGAGACCAAGTCCGTCGCCCCCGGTTTCTTCGCCGACTACGACGCCGACGGCAGGGTCATCGCTCTCGAAATACTGAAAGCGGGCCAGAAGTATGACTTCGACCAGGCCGACATCCAGCCACCCGCCCCGTACTTATCCCTATCCGAAGCGGGAGCGATGTTCGGTCTCAGCCCCACGACCCTGCGACACCAGATCGCCAGGGGAGTCCTGAAAGGCCGCAAATTCGGACGCAACTGGATGGTCCGCCACGACCACATGACCGCCTACATCCACGAGCGAAGCAGGAAAGCCATTCGTCCCAGAATCGTGTCAGATGCCGACAGACAATAGCCCACACCGCTTGATACGCCGTCCTCGGGCTAGCCTTCCAACTCCCTGACCCCCGGCGGCGGCTCGTCAAACGACTCGCCACGCGCCTCCGCTTCCAGACGCCGCGCATTCCAATCCTTAACCTCCACCGCGAGAGCTTCGCGCCCTTCCTCTCGTCCCTCTTCTCTCGATTTCTCGCGTTGCCGCTCTATCTTGTCGTACAGATAGTCCTTCCTTGCGTTGCACGCGCCATCACCATGATTCCACCTCCCAGTATGAAGTTTCCAACCATTACTATAACTGCTGTTACGCACTAGGCAGTGTTGACATTTAGATTA
>JAAXHY010000452.1 GCA_012270665.1 Dehalococcoidia bacterium | reverse complement strand
GATCAGTCCACGCCGGTCACTCTCATATATAGTGTGTCCACCCCGTCCGAGATCCTCTTCCGCAGTGAGTTAGAGGACATCGCTCGCCGCAACCCGGAAATCAGACTCGTCTTCACGATAACCCGCCCTGATGATGAGTGGAGCGGACACATGGGTAGAATAGACGACGAACTTCTCCGCCAAACGCAAGTCTCCCCCGACTCGCTCTTCTTCATCTGCGGCCCGCCTGACATGATACGAGACGTGATCGGTATGCTCGTGATGCTGGGCGCTCCCGGATCCCGCGTCAAGTACGAACAGTGGTGGTAGCGCTTAGACGTAACGCTGCATATAGGAAAGGTGGTCCTCCACCATCTCAGGGAACAGCGCGTTCGTGTAGTTAACCGCCACCGGCAGCATCCAGGGAGATACCTCATCCCACGTCATTCCCGTCATCTTGAAGTATTCCTTGAGGTACAGCGAAAGGAAGATGTTCCGAGCCACGCCCACTACCGCTCTGCGAATGACTCCCACCAGTGGTACGCCCGACTCCACCAGAACCACCGTCCGGGCAATGTCCGCCGACGGGCGCCCGATCACTCCGTCCTGCCAGTCTATGATCACAGGTCCCGCCTTCGACATCATTATGTTGTCCGGGTGGAAGTCACCATGGCAGATGGAGTCCCCATCCGGCAGACCTGCGAGCCTTTCCAGCGCCCGCACTCTTACGTCTTCCGACACCCCTTCCGCGTTCTCTATTCCGTTCCTGAGCTTGTCGCGCAGGTCTGGCATCTGTTCGCTTGTCTTGGAGTGCATATCCGTGTGCATTCGAGCCATCATCTTCGCGCCCGTGTATATTCGCCACGGAAACACCGTTCCCCACTCCAGCATAGACTCGCCCTCGATCCGCTCCATCACGATTCCCGCGCGCCCATTCACTTTCACCACATCCCACACACGCGGGACGACAATTCCACACTCCAGCGCGGCGTTCGTTACTCGCGCCTCCAGTTTGGCGTCTTGTTCGCTGTCCTCATCGAAGAACAGCTTGATCGCCTTGCCCTCACCGTATGCGAAGACCTCGGCTATGTACCCTCTGCCCAGCAGAGGACCCAATTCTGCCACACAGAACCTCCCGCTTAGATCATCGAGTGGCTCTGGCCGCCGTCCACCACGATGCACGACCCGGTTATCAGGTCCGCGCGGTCCGACGACAGGAACGCGCACAGGTCGCCCACCGGCTCCGGCCATCCGAAGCGGCCCATTGGAAGGTGTGTCTCGATGAAGTCCGACACCACCTCTTCGGGCTGATCCCTCTGGAACCGCTCCCAGCCGCCCCCCGGATGCGAAATCGAGCCCGGCGCGATGGAGTTCACCGTAATCCCGTCCAGCGCCAGCGACAGCCCCGCGTGCTTCGTCGCCGCGATCACCGCCGCCTTCGCGGACATATACCCGATGTTGCCGCCATGCTCGCGCCCCCAGATCGAGGCGATGTTGATGATCCGCCCCCACCGCTGCTGCCTCATATGGGGAAGCGCCAGCCTTGCCAGTTCGTACCCGTTGAACAGGTTGAAGTCGAACACCGCGCGGTAATTGTCCAGCGGAGTCTCGGCCAGATCCGTCACACCCATAGAGCCGCCCGCGTTGTTCACCAGGATGTCAAT
>JAAXHY010000381.1 GCA_012270665.1 Dehalococcoidia bacterium | reverse complement strand
CGTCCGCCGACCTTGCAAAGCCCCTGCCTGCCGGACGGGAAGCGTCAAATTTCTGATGGGTATCCAGCGTAGTATGACAATACCCAGTGCCTCTTCGCGTCCTTCGTGGATAGAAACGGATGCGCCGCGACCCACCACTTTTGTGACGCTTACGCAACTACCACCTCGGTTGACAGTATATCAATAGTGTGTTATTTAAGTTTGCGTGGCTGCTAAGTAAGAATAATTCACATATTCAGGGTATTCAATCCCCTGCCAACCATATAGGTTCCCTCCATAAAGCCCTGTAACGCAATAGTTACAGATCTGAATTAAAACGATCACCACGCGTCGGCGCTCTTCGGTCACAAGCGTGAAAATTGCTTGTTCGATCCATCGTCTATTTACCTGATGGATTATCTTCTGTCCACCCAAGAGCAATAGGAACGGAGGTATAGCCAATGCTAAAGCTACTGGCACGACTATCGGTATTGGTCACCGCAACGATGCTGCTGGCATTGCTTGCGGCGGCATGTACAAGTGAAGAGGAACCAGCGCCCGCGCCCACTTCGGCCCCGGCCCCGGCGCCCGTCCCAACAGCGCCGCCGGCCCCGGCGCCTGCGCCTACTGCGGCCCCCGCCCCGGCGCCTACGTCTGCGCCCGCTCCGGCGCCAGCCGCGCAGCCAATGGCCGAGTCCGCGAGCCTCACCTTCTGGAGCGACCTCGCTGAGAACTGTGAAACTCGCGGCGGACACCTGAATCTCGGAAACCGCGTCACTGAGTTCACCAACCTGAACCCGGCGACCGTCAACCAGGTAATCCAGTTCTCGATTACGGCGGAAGTGCTCTCCGGCCTGGTGCAGCTCGATCCCGAACTCAAGCCCTCGCCGGATCTTGCGGAAAGCTGGAGCGTATCGGACGACCTGCTCACCTACACCTTCAAACTGCGCGAGAACGCCAAGTTCCATTCGGGACGGCAGTTCACCGCGGACGACGTCGTTTACACCTACGATCACCAGCTTGACCCGGCCACCCAGTCCATACACACCAAGGGACTTGAGGGCGTCAACAGGCCGGAGAAGATCGACGACTTCACCGTGGAGATAAACACTGCGTTCCCAAGGGCCTCGTTCCTCACAAAGGTCGTAGAGCGCGCCAGCGGGCGTGTTATGACCATCGTGGATAGCGAGACCATCGCGGCCGAGGGCGAAGGCGGATTCAACAGAAAGCCTGTCGGCGTCGGCCCATTCAGGATAACCGACCATATCTTCGGCGAGAAACTCGAGATGGAGGCCGCCCGGGACACTTACTATGATCCCGCCGTGCCCTGTCTCGACAACGTCACCATGCACAACATCCCTGAAGACAACACGCTGGTAGCCGCACTGGAGACTGGCGAAGTTGACATGATCTACGACTTCCCTCCCCAGTTCTGGGACCAGCTTGAGGACACTCCGAACGTGGTGGTGGATCCCACTCCGGACGTCGGCTTCCAGATGCTCGCCTTCAACATGAGAGGCGACCGCGAGGAGAAGACCGGAATCGCCGAAGCGCCTTGGGATGACATCAACGTAGTCTATGCAGTCGGGCGCGCGCTCGACCGAGAAGCCTACATCGAGCGTGCCTTCCAGGGTCGCGCCATCCCCTCATACGGCCCCATACCTCCAGGAGAGGTCTTCTTCTTCCGCGACCTGGGCCCCACCAGCCGCAGGAAGTTCGATCCCGAGAGCGCCAAGCAGCTTATGGCCGACGCCGGACTCGAGGACGGGTTCGAGGTCAAGGTCATGACCACTCCCGGCAACAGGGTCCCGCTGGAAGTGCTCGGCGCGCTTCTCAAGGAACAGATCAACGTCACCCTCGTCCCGGACATCGTCGAGGCCTCCGTTTACCAGCCTCGACGGGCGGCGGGCGAGTGGGAAGCCTTCATGGGCGGCAGCGGCGGCGACCCCGACCCCGACGACGCGGTGGACGACTGGTTCGCCGACGGCTCCAAGTTCAACACCTATGGCTACAATGACGAGGGCGTAAATCGCCTGAATCTGAAGCAAAAGGCCGCGGTTGACATTGACGAACGTCTGGAACACATCCTGGAACTCAGCGACCAGATTGACGAGACGTTCCACGGAGTGTTCACGCACCACAACATCAACCGCACCGCGTACCGCGACCACGTAGAGGGTTACGTGTGGATACACGCGCTCCGCCAGTTGAGCGCAGTATGGTTGGATAGATAAATCGGCTGAACACGCACGGGTCGCGTCCCGGCAGGCCGCTCGCCTGTGGACGCGACCCCATCCATTCCAGTCGAACCGCACCGCGCCGGCCCGATCACTCCCCTGATAACTGACCACTAATAAATGACAACTGAGCCATGCAGCGTTACATAATACGACGATTCATCTTCTCCCTGTTCGCCATCTGGGCCACCATGACCGTGACTTTCATTTTCATGCGGCTGCTGCCCGGAGACCCGGTTACCACACTGGTGGGCGAGGAGGGAGATCCTAGTCAGATTGAGGCAATAAAGGCTCGGCTTGGGCTGGACCAGCCGGTCCCAATCCAATATTTCTTCTACCTGCGAAGCTTGGCTACCTTGGATCTTGGCGAGAGCATCTACAAGCGTCTGCCCGTCAACGACCTCATGGCACAGGCGCTTCCCAGAACTATCTCCCTCGCCATCGTCTCATTTATCGCCGGAGTGGCTATCGGACTTCCGGCGGGAATCATATCAGCCATCAGACGCTATTCGATATGGGATCACGGCGCTACGCTGATTGCGTTCTTAGGGCTTGCCATGCCCGGTTTCTGGCTCGGCATCATACTGATAATCGTCTTCGGGGTTCAGCTGAACTGGCTCCCGGTCTTCGGATACACCCCATTGTCCGAAGGCTTATGGGACTGGCTGCGCCGCCTGATACTTCCCGCGCTCGCCACCGGAACCGGATTCGCGGCGATCCTGGCCAGGCAGACCCGTTCCGCCATGCTCGAGGTTCTGTCACAGGATTACATCCGCACCGCCTACTCGAAGGGACTCAGAGAGCGCGTCGTGATAAACAGGCACGCGCTGCGCAACGGCCTGATTCCGGTCGTGACCGTCATGGGAATAGCCCTGGCGATTCTGCTCAACGGCGCGGTGATAACCGAAAACGTATTCGCTATGAACGGACTGGGCAGGCTCTTCATAGAAAGCATCTTGGGCAGAGATTACCCGATAGTGCAGGGCGTTATCCTGCTGGTGGCGTTCATATTCATATTTATGAATTTCCTCGTTGACATGCTGTACGCCGTCATAAACCCACGCATTCGGTACACCGATTAGGCGACTAAATTGGCCGAAGACAGATCAAATTCCATCCAGGCGCAACTGGAGGAACAATCCAGACCGCGGCGCGGATTCAGATACTTCGCGCGACGTTTCTCCCGCGACAGGCGCGCGATGGTCGGACTCGTCATCGTGATCGTGTTCTGCCTGGCAGCGTTGCTCGGAGAACTTATCTCGCCCTACGACCCCCAGTCCCAGAATTACGAACTGCTCGGAGCTCCCTCGCTTGCCCATCCTCTGGGAACCGACAATGTAGGGCGAGACCTGCTCAGCCGCATTATTGTCGGCGCGCGCATCTCTATGGTCGTCGGGCTTAGCACCGTCGCGCTCGCGGCGATGGTCGGCATAGTGTTGGGCGTGGCCGCTGGCTACTACGGCGGCTGGATAGACATGGTGGTGATGAGGGCGATTGACGTTCTCTGGGCATTCCCCAACTTCATCCTCGCCGTGATGCTCGTCGCCATATTCGGACTCGGCCTCTCAAACGTCATCGTTGCCATCGCGCTCGCCTACGTGGACGACTTCGCAAGAATCATCAGGGGCATGGTACTCGTCCTCAAGGAGGACGACTTCGTAACCGCGGCAAGGGCGATGGGCGCGTCCAATCGCAGGATGATGTTCAAGCACATCTTCCCCAACGCGCTGCCCCCGGTCATCGTCCAGGCCAGCGTATTCGTCGCCGCGGCCATTCTCGCCGAGGCCGGCCTCACATTCCTCGGATTGGGCGTTTCGCCACTGACGCCCACATGGGCCTCCATCCTCAACGATGCCAGGCCGTTCTTCACCAGCGCCTGGTGGCTCGGCACATTCCCCGGAGTAGTTATCATGCTGGTGGTACTGGCCGTAAACTTCGTCGGAGACGCCATCCGCGACATCAATGACGTACACGAATACGGGCCGGGCGCAACCACCTAGCGCGCTCAACGTTGTCCGTAGCGCGAAAATCTCCTCTCCCCGCCTATGTATAATCGGCGCATGAACTTCAGGTACACTAGGAATCCCACAGTCGAAACCGTCGTCTTTGGTCTTGTCTTTTTGGGGGCTCTCGTGATCGGCACCTTGTACCTCACAAGGGAAACCGAGGACACTGGAACCCTGTCTCCGGCCAGCGCCGGTCGCTGGGAACTGCAAGACTCAGGCGTCACCAATACCCTCCTCGATGTGAGCTTCGTCAACCACACGCACGGCTGGGCCGTTGGGGAAGGTGGCGTCATCATCGCTACCACCGACGGCGGCAATACTTGGACGGTCCAATCCTCCGGGTACGAACTCACTCTGCAAGCGGTGAACTTCACTGACACGTCCAACGGCTGGGTCGTCGGACAGCTCGGCATCATCCTTAACACGAACGACGGCGGCAGCGCCTGGACAGTCCAAGGCAAAGACACTGCGCTCGGTCAGAATCTCATAAAGGTCCACTTCGACAACTCCAGCGACGGGTGGATAATCACCGAGAGAGGCAGTTTCTCGCTCAGGACCACCGACGGCGGCAATACCTGGAATCGCCGGTTCTTCGAGAACACCCTACCCCGCTCCGACGCCTTCTTCCTGGACGAGCGGCGCGGCTGGGTATCGTTCAGGTCCGGGGCGGTCTTCTCGACCACGGACGGCGGCGATTCCTGGGAACTGCTCAAGGGAGTCAACGGTGTGGAAATAGGGACCAACAGCGTATTTTTTCTGGATGACCGCAACGGCTGGATTGCGGGGTGGCGGGGCAAGTCCAAGGGGGTGAGCGGCGGCGTTGAGTTCGTCAAATACCTCACAGACGGCATGGTCGCGCGAACCACGGACGGAGGTAGTGCCTGGATCCGACACGATTCCGATACCGGCAGATTCCTGTGGGATGTGGTCTTCTTCGACGCGATGGAAGGCTGGGCAGTCGGCTCTTTCGGCACGACTATGCGCTCCATGGACGGGGGCGTCACATGGGAATCCCGTCCTACCGAAACCGACTCCCATCTGCGCTCGCTGTCATTCCCGGACAGAAACAATGGCTGGGCAGTCGGCGACGGCGGCGCCGTGCTGAGATACACCGCCAACTGAAAACGGTCTCCATGTCCGCTACACATTTCTCTGTCTGCGTGTTATAATCCACGCAATACAGAACACCAGTACTGATATATATTCTGAAGTTTATGAACCACGTCGGGGGCGCCGAAAAAATTCTCGATACTGGTGAATACAGGTCTATGCAGGTGAAATGCAGGTACGAGAATCCACTTGTGTACTGCCTGCTCACCACCTGCGGGCTCACCAGCAACCTAATAAGCCCGAATATATGCCCCGGTTCGCCACCTTCACCCTGTCATTGACCCATGAACCGCAAACCACCGATGAGATACATTCTCCACGCCGACTTCGACGCCTTCTACGCCTCGGTCGAGCAGTTGGACAATCCCGAACTGCGCGGAAAGCCGTTGGCAGTAGGTGGTAGCCCTGATTCGCGTGGCGTCGTGGCCTCCGCGTCCTACGAGGCGCGCAAGTATGGCGTGAGATCCGCCATGCCAATGCGGACCGCTTTCAACATCTGTCCTCAGCTCCAGCGCGTCAGCGCGCGGTTCGAGAGATACCGCGACGTCTCCCGCTCCGTCATGGAGATATTCAGGGACATAACCCCGCTCGTCGAACCGCTCTCCCTGGACGAAGCATACCTGGATGTCACCGACTCGGTCACTGGAAGTCAGAGCGCAGCCGACTTGGCGCGCGGGCTCAAGCGGCGCGTCGAGGACGAACTTGGACTGACCATCTCGGTAGGCGCGGGCGTAAGCAAGTCCGTCGCCAAGATAGCGTCGGATTTAGAAAAGCCTGATGGACTCACGGTCGTGCCGCCTGGTGAAGAGGTCGCCTTCCTCGCCCCTCTGCCCGTCGGAACTCTTCCCGGCGTTGGCCCCAAGACCCAGGAAAATCTCAAGTCCCACGACATACTGACCATCGGAGACTTGGCAAACAGCGATGACGACTGGCTTCTCGAAAGGCTCGGTCGCAACGGCGCTTATATCAAGAAACTCTCCCTCGGACAGGACGACCGTCCTGTGCAGACTCACCGTGATACGAAATCCATCAGTTCTGAGACAACTCTTGTGTCGGATACCGGCGACCCGGAAGCGCTCCGCGAGTTGGTAAGTCGGCTCAGCAGCGACGTGTCGCGCTCCCTCGAACATCGGGAGCTACAGGGACGGACCGTCAAACTGAAATTGAGGCTGTCCGACTTCACCACTTTCACTCGTCAGGTAACCCTCCCCGACGTGATTCAGTCCTCGGACCAGATTGCAGCCGCGGCCAATCGGCTAATAGACGCCGAGATCGGGGCAGGTCGCAGATTTCGGCTCGTGGGAGTGGGCGTATCCGGCTTCGGCGAGCCGGAACACAGCCTTCCGACGCTTCAGCCTCGTCTGCCCGGGATCTGACTAAACCTCCAGTTCGTCGAAGATCGCCCTGTACGATGCAACACGAGAGGATGATACTCTCCCCTCCTCTTCAGCCTTTCTAACCGCGCACCTCGGTTCTTCGAGGTGCGCGCAGTTGCTGAAACGGCACTCGGCGGCGAGTTCGTCTATCTCCGGGAAGAACAGGGGGATTTCACCGAGCGTGAGTCCGGCCAGGCCGAACTCCCTGATGCCGGGCGTATCGGCAACGTACCCTCCGCCGTCCAGCCTGTACATGGACGCCTGCGTAGTCGTATGACGTCCCTGGTGATGCGCCTGGCTTACGTCTCCGATACGAAGGTCCAGACCGGGCTGAACGGCGGACATGAGCGAGCTTTTCCCCGTGCCGGATAGACCAACGACCACCGTGATCACGCCCGTCAACTCGGCTCTGAGTTCAGACACCCCCTCACCCGTGAGCGCGGACGTGGCCAGGGTCCTGTAACCCATGTCTCGGTACACTTGGGCCACAGCCTCGTACCCGGCCCTCGATTCCATCAGGTCCGATTTGTTTACGCAGATAATCGGCGCCACGTCCGAGAGGCTTGCCGCTATCAAGTAGCGGTCTATCAATTCCGGCCATAGATCGGGTTCCCGCCACGACGAGAC
>JAAXHY010000313.1 GCA_012270665.1 Dehalococcoidia bacterium | reverse complement strand
CGGATGCGATTGCGAAGCGCCTCCACATCCATGCCGGTGCCGCCCATCACTCCCAGCCCACCCGCCTCTGACACTGCGGCCACCAGTTCCGGGGGAGTCCATCTGCCGCCCATGCCTGCCAGGCAGATCGGGTACTCAACTTCGAGAATATCACAGAGCCTCGTGCTCAATTTTGGTGCAGACATGATTCGCCCCTTTATCGTGATTTCGCGCAACGCGGATTGTAGATACGACACTCCTCAGTGTCAATTTGGTCTATAGCCAACCTGCCGGCTAATTCACGCTTTCGATGTACTCCAGTAGTTTATCGGGGAAATTGATCGTCATGCCGTCAGCGCCGCAGGCCACTACACGCCTCATCAATTCCTCGCTATGGACGCTATGGCAGCGAACGACGAAGCCGTGCCTATGGAGCGTACTAACTAGTTCCGCTGTTGTGATGTCGGCGCGAGGGCAGACTTGATCGAGCCCTAATTCCAACGCCTGTTCGATGATCGAGTCGTCCCACTGACTGCCCATTTCGAGAGGTACCAGCCACCCCGTCGTGAGTTCAGGGGCATAGTCCCGCGTCTCTTCGAGCCAGGGCTTCCAGAACGATATGATCGTGACATCATCGGTCAGGCCGTGCGCTCGGATCATGTCCGCTGTCCGACTCGCCAATCCCGCAGCGCGGGCCTTTATCTCAACATGGAAGTATAGTCTTCCCTTGTACTCCTCGAAGATCTCAGCGAGCGAGCGGATAGGTTCGCCCGCGTATCCCGGGCCGAACCAGGAGCCGGCGTCCAGCCTCCGCAGTTCGGTAAGCGTTCTGTCCGCCACCGCGCCCGAGGCGTCAGTCGTTCGATCCAGCGTGTCGTCGTGAATCACTACGATATGACCGTCGCGCGAAAAGTGAACGTCGAGTTCCACATGGCTCACCCCAAGTTCCAGGGCGCGGTCGAACGCCGCAAATGTGTTCTCAGGAGCATACGAAGACGCGCCGCGATGCGCGATGCAGAGGAATCGGTGTTCTATCATTTTCCGTTGTCCTGATATGAGGCTGAATCGGTTGTTCCACAAGATCGCGTTCGCTGCGGTTATTGGATGTATAGCGCAAGTTACGAGAAGATCCGATCCTTAGAATACGTCGCTGAGGCTGACGCTGAAGCCCTCGATAGTGGAAGAGGTCAGCGTGTCTCCTTCGTAAAGTGTGTCAGAAAGCTCCAGGTATCCGTCTCTAAGGCGCATGACCCATAGAGTCTGGTTGAAGGGATCTATCAGCCAGTATTCCTTGACGCCGTATCTGGCGTACAGGTCGCGCTTGGTGACCCAGTCGCGCCCGGTGGAAGAAGGGGAGATGATCTCCACCACCAGGTCTGGCGCACCCTGTATGTTGGCGTCGGTGATGATGCCGGCGTTCTCTTCGGAGACGAAGATGAGGTCAGGCTGGAGCGTGGTGTGCTCGGACAACACGACATCACACGACGAGAAGAACACATAGCCCAGATCCTCAGACCTTACCCACGTGTGCATCGGAGCCCCTAGATTCACCTGAGTCGTCTGGTGAGCCATGTTCGGGGCGGCGGCCATTATCAGTTCTCCGTCTATGAGTTCATAACGCTCGTCTTCGGGAGTTTTTCGATAGTCTTCATACGTGAGTTTGACGGTCGGTTTGGCGGTAACCATTCTTATACCTCCCGCTGTTTTGGCGTGTCTGTTCAAACCCGAGTATAGTCTATCACCCCAAGCCCTCGCCTTCAGTCTATAATGCGGGAAGAATTACAGAAACAGCCATTCCCCAAGGAGGACGCCATGGGCAGGCTCGACGGCAAAGTAGCGATCATTAGCGGCGGCGCAAAGGGACAGGGCGCGGTGGAAACGGAACTATTCGCCATGGAAGGCGCAAAGGTGATTTTCGGCGATGTCCTGGACGAGGAAGGGAAGAAGGTGGAGGCCAAAGTCGCCGAATTGGGTGGGGATGTCGAGTACATCCATCTTGACGTTACCAGTGAGGACGACTGGCAACAGGCGGTCGAGAGAGCCGAGAGCAAGTACGGCAAACTCGACATCCTGGTGAACAACGCCGGTATCTCGATGAGACACTCAGATATGGACGTGTCCTCGGACGACTGGGACACGATGATGGACGTAAACGCCAAGGGCGTGTTCCTGGGCGTGAAATACGCCATCCCGGCAATGCAGAGGGTGGGCGGCGGCTCGATAGTCAATATATCCTCGATAGCCGGCATCCTGGGCAGACCGCTCGCCTCGCCCGCCTACAGCGCATCCAAGGGCGCGGTGCGCGTGTTCACCAAGTCAACGGCGGGCCGGTTCGCCGCCGAGGGGATCAGGTGCAACTCGATCCATCCGGGCCCAATTGATACGGACATGATACGATCCGCGACCAACTCGGTCCGCCCCGAGACCCGGGTCGGCGAGATACCCATGGGGAGGCTGGGCCAGCCCGAGGACGTCGCCTACGGCGCCCTCTACCTGGCCTCAGACGAATCCTCCTTCGTGACCGGCTCGGAGCTTGTGATAGACGGTGGCGTGTCCAACATCAGGCCGTAGCATTAGGGCATGAGTATGAACGGAGATGAAAATAACATTGTCTTGACTGCGTACCAGATCAGACGAGGGAGAGCGACTTTCAGGTGAAATCAGTCCGAATTACATACGACCCTGAAGGGGATATACTCTACCTCTCATTCGGAGCGCCCAAAGAGGCTACCGGCTGCCAACTCTCGGATCAAATTCTCCTGCGGCTGGTTCCGGACAGTAGCGAAGTGACGGGCCTGACTATCTTCAATTTCCTTCATCACATCCACTCCGACGCTGGAATCAGATTATATGAAGAGGAAATCGCTGGAGATATGCTGAAGATGCTAATGTCGCCCCCAATTACAAGATTTCTGAATATAGAGAGAAGCGAAAGTGGAACCACCGCTTATTTGCTCCAGCCATCGTTGCAAGAGAGCGTATCTGCGTTAAGTGGATCGGGGCCGACTGGCTAAATGCCATACAGGGCCTCGCTGTTCTTCGAGAACAGCGCCGCCCGCTCTTCGGGCGCAAATCCAGCCGTTATTTCGTCGTAGACATTTACTATCGTGTCGTAGTCGCTGAAGAGGCTGTCCACGGGCCAATTGGTTGCGAACAGGCTGCGTTCCACCCCGAACGTCTCAATGCAGTGAAGGACGTAGGGGCGAATGCTGGCTACGGTCCAGTCATGGTCGGCCATGCCGAGGCCCGAAATCTTGCAGATGATGTTCTCCGCGGCGGCGGCGGTCTGCATTCCGCTCTTCCAACTCTCGAAGTATTCCGGGGTTCGCTCAGCGGGCGCTCCCGCGTGGTCTATGACTATCGGGATGTTAGGAAACTTCGACGCCAGCGCGACCAGCTTTTCCATGTCCTGCCACTGTGCCGCTATGCTGGCTATCAGATTATACTTCTCGAGCAGCGCATAGCCCCTGTGGAAGTCTGGTTCCACTAGGTAGTCGCCGTAAGAAAAGTCCCTGATCCCGCCCATGTTTTCGTACTCGCAATGGCGTTCCAGAGTCGCTTCTACGCCTGGGTCTCTCAGGTCTGCGTATGCGACTATCGCCTGTGGAAACCCGGTGCGGTCAGCGGCCTCCTGGAGCCACTCCGTCTCTTTGACCGGATCTGCGGAGCCAATTGCCGCCTGGACGTGGACTGCCTTGGTCACGTTCGATGATCGCGAAACTTCGATGAAATCCTCAGCCAGCCAGTTGCGTTCCGCCAGCTTTCTGGGAAGGGTACCAAGGGATGGATGAACTACGTCGGGCTGCCAGTGAGCGTAGAACAACTCCGGGTGCTGCATATCATAGAAGTGTACGTGGGCGTCGACGAACTCTGGCTTGTCCATTCTCTTCTCCTGATAGATAGCCTAGAGCGCCACCGACTCTGTCACACACCGACCCGGGTCAGACTCACTCAATACCTGCGGCCTGTGTCCTGTGTGAATGAAATCCGCCAGCAGCTTGCCAGCCATCGGCCCGCGACCGAAGCCCGAGCTCGCCAG
>JAAXHY010000331.1 GCA_012270665.1 Dehalococcoidia bacterium | reverse complement strand
CTCGCCTACTACATCGCCGCCATCAACATAGAGTCCGCCTACCACGATCTGGCTGCCACCGACGAATACCAACCCTTCGACGGCATCGTCCTAACCGACACCTTCCAGTCATACGAGCCGGACGATCCGATGGACAGCGTCCTGTTCCCAGCGAACAACCACCGCATCGAGCACCAGAAGAACCTGGATATCCGCGTCGTCATCGGCAATCCGCCTTGGTCGAGAAATAATAATCGTGATTACCCCTTCATAGATGAACAAGTGAAGAGGTCCTACGCGGCTCGTTCTAGTACCAGTAATCTCAATCCGCTGTACGATCCATATGTCAAAGCCCTCCGCTTGGCGTCTGACTGGATACAGAAGAGTCGAGAGGGCGGAATCGTCGCAATGGTAACCAACGGGGGGTTCATAGATTCCAATTCCTTCGACGGATTCCGAAAGATAGTCCCCGAGGAATTCGATTCTATCTACTGCTACAACTTAAAAGGCACCATGCGAAGAGGCGGGTATCTTCCTAAAGAGAAACGAGAGCTAGAAGGTGACAACGTCTTTTCAGGAGCGACTACTTCGGGAGTCGCTATTCTGCTTCTAGTTAAGCGAAGCGTCAGCGAAGCGTCAGGTCGCCAATATCTACTATCGTGATATTGGCGACCTACTCTCCAGAGAGCAGAAACTGGACATTCTGCAGGAATCGCGTCTAGTAGAAACCGATTGGCAAACCATTACCCCCAACCAGCATGGCGATTGGATAAACCAACGGTCAGAGTCTTACCAAACGTTGATACCACTATCCCCTTCAAACGAAGGGGATGCAAAATCTATATTCGTAAACTCCACGATAGGCATAGTGTCTGCCCGCGACGCATGGTGCTTTAATTCATCTAATGTCAAGTTGCGTGCCAATATAGAGAGAAGCGTCAACTCCTACAATGCACAGTTGTTAGATTTCCAGAGAACTGAACCAGTCGGCACCCTGAGACAGAGACAGGCAAAAGCCAGAGCGTACGTCGACAATGATCCGCGCAGCTTTCACTGGAACGGTGAAGCCTACCGAGATTTAGCTAATGGAATACAGTTTGCTCTTGACGAAAACGGGTTCAGGGATGTGACGTACAGGCCATTTTTCAAACAACGGCTATATTTTAATTCACAGTTAATCGTCTCAATAAGGGACTTCCCACAGATATACCCTAATGAAAGCGCAAACAACCTTGGCATATACATAACGGGACCAGGGTCCTCGATACCACTCACTGCTTTGATGACAGACGGTGTTGCCGACGCGGGTTTGGCAAGTGGCAACGGCTCAAGCCCATACATCCCCCGCTATCGCTATGTTTCCAGTCAAAATGCGCTGGGACAGATAGAAAGCCACGAGTTCGAGCGCATCTCCAACATCAATCCCCAAGCCCTCGCAGAGTTCCGACAGCATTACGCTGACCCAAGAGTCACCGAGGATGACCTCTTCTACTACACCTACGGTGTCCTTCACTCCCAGCAATGGCGCGACACCTTTGCCAACGACCTTGCAAGGTCTCAGGCCCGCATCCCAATGGCAGCGTCCCTCGCTGATTTCCACGTATTCGTCCAAGCGGGCCGGGAATTGGCCGACCTTCACGTCAACTACGAAAGCGTCCAACCGTACCCCATGAACGAAATTTACACCGACGGCTGGGACGCCAATTCCCCAGACGCTTTCCGCGTAACCAAGATGAAGTACGCCGGTCGCGCGCGAAATCCCGACAAGTCCACCGTCATCTACAACGCCGGTATCATTCTCTCCGACATTCCCGAAAAAGCCTATGAGTATCGGCTCGGAACCCGCTCCGGCCTCGACTGGCTCATAGACCGCTACCAAGTCCGAACTCACAAGGCCAGCGGCATCACCAACGACCCCAACGACTGGGCAGCCGAAACAGGCGAACCTCGCTACATCCTCGACCTCATAAAGCGTATCGTCACCGTCAGCGTCAGGACCGTTGACATCGTGGAGGCCCTCCCCGAACTGCCCATCTGATACTGCCGCGTCATATCGGAGAGGCACATCCTGACTACTGGTCACTAAGAACTAATCACTAAAGACCAACAACCCCCATGGAATATGACAAACTCAGCAAACGCCTTTTCGCCGCCTTCTACGACCTCCTCAACTCCGGCGTCGAATCCCGCGTCGTTCCATACCGCAGGATCACCGCCGGCCTCAGCCTCGGCAGAACCCTCGAAATCGGCGGCGGAACCGGCGCCAACATCCCGTTCTATCCACCCGGAATAGACCTGATAACCTGGGAACCCAATCCCCACATGATCCGCCGCTTCATCAGAACCTCCCATGAACGCCGCGCCGGCGCTGCCGTCGTTTCCGCGGTAGGCGAGAGCCTGCCCTTCGCCGACGGCGCCTTCGACAGCGTAGTCACCACCCTCACCCTCTGAATGGTAAAAGACCTCGATCTCGTCGTGAGCGAGATACGCCGAACACTCCGCCCCGGAGGACAATTCCTCTTCTACGAACACGTCGTATCCCAGGACAAGAGGGTAGGGCGACTTCAGACCCTCGCCAACCCCGTCTGGAAATTCGCCACCACTGGCTGCAACCTCGACAGGGACATAGTGGGCGCGATAAGAGACGCCGGCTTTCAGCGCGTAGAGCTCCGCCGCTTCTCCCTCTCCGTCGGTCTCCCCCTCACCATCCCCAACATCGTCGGCGCAGCCCACGCCTGAATCCGCGTTTCCCATTTTACTGCCATTCCCCATCCACCCTGTGCTATAATACGAACATCCAATCTAGCGACGAATAACACGCGATTCACAAGAGAGTAACTTAAATGACGGTTTATACAATGAAGACTTGCGCGGACGCGAAAATCATTCCGTAGCTATGAATGCAGGCGAATGCAGGTCAGATGCAGGTGGCGAATCACCTGCAACCGGCGCCAGCAGGCCACCAGCAGCCACCTGTTAACGTCACCAGAACACACACCAACGATTATAAATCCCAATATATGAAAACGATCCAGCGTCGTCGCCACTCTTGCCCCAAATGTTCCAACATCTCTATACTCAGTTCACTACACAGTTTCGCGGTGGCCCTTGCCGCTGCCCATGAAATACGAGGAGGCACATCGGTGAAGGTAGGCATTATCAACGTAACCGGATACGCCGGAATGGAGTTGGCGCGCATTCTGCATCGCCACCCCGAAGTTGAGATAACAGCCGTCACCGGTCGAAGCGCGGCGGGCAGGCGACTCGCCGAGATGTTCCCGCATCTCGAGTCCTGCGACATGGAGATAACGCCGGAGATCACCGAGAGCGTCGACTTCGTTTTCTCGGCCCTTCCCCACGCCGCGAGCGCCGAGAGGCTCGAGTCCTTTATAGAGCAGGGAGTCAAGGCCGTGGACATCTCCGCCGATTTCCGTCTCAAGAACCTCGACGACTACTCCTACTGGTACAAGATCGAGCACCCGTGCCCCCAGTACATGGAGACCGCCGTTTACGGCCTGCCCGAACTTCACCGCGACGAGATCGCCCAGACGTCGCTCGTCGGCAATCCGGGCTGCTACCCTTCCGCGGCGGTTCTGGCCCTCGCGCCCGCTGTCGCCGCCGGCATAATCGAGCCGGACGTCGTCGTTGACGCCAAGTCCGGCGTCTCCGGCGCGGGCAGGGGAGGCTCCGTTGACCTCAACTTCTCCGAGGTCAACGAGAACTTCAAGGCCTACGCCCTCGACGGCCATCGCCACCATCCCGAAATCATCCAGGAACTCGGCGATTTGGACGGAAACGACGATCTCAGGCTGACCTTCCTCACCCACCTGGTCCCCATGACGCGCGGCATACTCGTCAGCTGCTACGCTCCCATCAAGGAAGGCGCGATACCCGAAGGCGAGGCGGGCAAGGCAAGGGTGCGCGAGATCTACGAGGACTACTACGACGGCGAGCCCTTCACAAAGGTCGTACCCGCGCCGCCCCAGACCAAGCACACCTCCGGCAACAACGATTGCGTCGTCTATCCCACGATAGACCTCAGGGCCAACCGGCTCATCGCCATCGCCTGCCTCGACAACCTGGTCAAGGGAGCGGCGGGAGGCGGAGTCCAGAACATGAACGTCATGTGCGGCTTCGACGAAACCGCCGGCCTCGAACAACTCGCGCTCTATCCCTGATTGACACGCCCGACAGCGTTCGCATACCATGAATTCAAGGTCGTGCTAGGCGGGGAGTTAGCGGCGCCCTATACTCGAAATCCGCTATAGCGAGGCTGAATTCCTCCCTGAGGTCCTGTACCGGCGGCCTCTGTCGGGCGGTACTCGATGTTGATAGCTGGGCCCCGCGCGGCGGAGGGCCGTGAACCCCGTCAGGTTCGGAAG
>JAAXHY010000332.1 GCA_012270665.1 Dehalococcoidia bacterium | reverse complement strand
TGACGGAGAAACTCCCCGTGAGCCATCGTTCAAAACCGACACTCGTTCTGGGCTGAAACGGCGGTCGCTATCGCCTCTTCCTGCGTGCGGGTAAGCGTGGACGCGCCAAAAGTTATAGCGTTGGTCATGTCGTTGACGGCCTTCATCGCGGTGGGATTGATGGACATGACGTTGATCACGTTCGCCCAATGCAGCCGCTCCTCCGCTTCATGAATCCATGGCATAGCTCGATCCTTTCTCTTAAACTGCCGCGTGGGTTAATATACGAAGACGCAACCCCCACCTGTAAAACCAGATAGTCCATGCGTCTCGAAAGGATACCACAAAGCCATGAGCGCCGAACCACAGCTATTCAGAATCAATCCCGAAAACCGCGAGTCCGAAAAGATAACGGAAGTGGACTTCGCCCGGCTTGGATTTCAGGAGCGGCGCGACATTCAGGAATGGGTTGCCGCCAACCCCGGCATATTAGACGATGGCTTGCTCATAATCGGCAAGGAATTCAGCGGTTTCGATAGGACTAATGAGAGGCTTGACCTCCTCGCTGTGGACATAGACGGGAAACTGGTCGTCATCGAGTTGAAACGAGACCACACAGGCTCGGATGCCCACTGGCAAGCTATCAAGTATGCAAGTTATCTCCACCGCGCCAGAGATGAAGACATTATTCGCATGTACGCCAGCTATGCGAACATATCCGAGTCAGAAGCCACTGACGAACTATTGCAGCATCTCGGTACGGACGACCTGAACGTCCTGAACAATGACCAACGCATTATCCTAGCAAGCCATAGATTCGCGCCCGAAGTGACATCCGCGTCCCTCTGGCTGAATCAGAAGGTTCCCGCAGAAGACCTAATAACCTGTGTTCAGCTAATCCCATACCAAGACACAGAGACCGATAGGCTATACATCCAAGCCAACACAATTATACCCATGCCCGGAATTGAAGATTACGTCATAGGTGTGGGCGATTCATCAGATGGAAATAATCCAGTGGTGGGAGGGACCAGTTCACTGAAGCAGACTTTTGAGAGAAACAGGACTGACGAAGTCACACGATTTCTGAAGGATGTTGGAGAACTTACTACGGACGGCCTGTCTCCAAACCTCAAGCCCAATAGAAAGAGCCGGTGGGCTGGAGAAGATCATGAAGGCAGGCGGTACTATCACCTTTGGTACTCGCGTTCGCCTTGGGGCAATTGGGATATGTCCTATTGGGTTCAGTTGTACTTGGCAGACGAAAGTGGACCAGAGGTTGGTACATGGCAAGCTGACGTGGGATTCGCGTATCTAAAGAGTGGAAAACAAGCAGTCTTTTCTGAAAGCCAGGCTGAAGAGTTTGAAGCTAGACTTGCAAGTACACATGTTTATGATGACAGCAAGCGAATGGATGGGCGATTCGGTGGTACTGTAGTATCGCGGCAGGGCAAGACCCTTGACGACAATTTCGCAAATGAGATCTCCGGTACTCTCAGACCTTTCATTGAAGAATTAACGCCGATAGTGGATGAGTTTGAAGATGAACGCTCTAACCAAGAAGATGCCCAATGACCCACCCTCACTCTCGCCGCTACTACCTCCAGGACGTTCCCCTCCACGAGGCCACCGACCGCTATACCGCCGCCCTGAATCAGGCTGACGTACATATCCACTCCCAGCCCGAGCGTATCCCTATCCAGGACGCCCTAGGCAGGATCACCGCCGAACCCGTGTGGGCCGCCCGTTCAGTCCCCCACTACGACGCCTCCGCCATGGACGGTGTTGCCGTCCGCTCCGCCGACACAATTGGCGCATCCGAGACTTCGCCCCTGGCTCTCACCCTACCCGATCAGGCTGCATGGGTGGACACCGGCGATCCCATCCCTGACGGTTTCGACGCTGTGATAATGGTCGAGGTCGTCCGCCGCCTTGGCGACTTCGCCGTCGAAATCCGCTCCCCCGTCCCGCCCTATAACCACGTCAGGCCGCTCGGAGAGGACATCGTTGAATCTGAACTGTTGCTGCCACAAAACCACCGCCTGCGTCCCGCCGACCTCGGCGCCTGCGCCGCCGCCGGGGTCACCCGAATCGCCGTCCGTCCCAAGCCCACTGTCGCCGTCATCCCCACCGGAACCGAACTCGTTGACATCTCCGACAATCCCAAGCCCGGCGACATCGTTGAATTCAACTCAATCGTCCTCGCCTCCATGCTCGAAGAATGGGGCGCGGCCCCCACTCGCCTTCCCCCCGTTCCAGACGACCCCAACCTGCTCAGCGACGCGATAAGCGAAGCCATCCACCACTACGACATCGTTCTGGTCAACGCCGGCTCCTCCGCCGGAACCGAAGACTACACCGCAAGCTGCGTCGAGCGGCTTGGCGACCTAGTGGTCCACGGTGTCGCCATCCGCCCCGGCCATCCAATCGTTCTCGGCGTCGTCCAGGACAAACCTGTAATCGGCATACCCGGATACCCCGTCTCAGCCGTCATCGCCTGCGAACTCTTTGTAAAGCCCATCATCGAGTCCAGGCTGGGACGCTCCGCCGACCCCGATCCTACGGCAACGGCTACGATGACCCGCCGAGTTCACTCCCCCATGGGCGAGGACGAGTTCCTGCGCGTCCGTCTCGGACAGGTCGGCGACAGGCTTGTCGCTACCCCTCTCCAGCGCGGCGCGGGCGTCATAAGCTCCCTTGTCCGCGCCGACGGCATTGCCCGTATCCCCCGAAACTCCGAGGGCATCGAGGCTGGCAGCCAGATCACTGTGAGCCTTCTCCGACCAATGCCGGACATCCGTCGCACCATCGTCGCCATCGGCAGCCACGACCTCATTCTCGACCTGCTCGTCAGCCGACTCAGCGAGCGCCCCGGCAACCCCACCCTCGCCTCCGCAAACGTCGGCAGTCTCGGCGGCCTTCTTGCCGTCCGCAGGGGCGAGACCCATGTCGCCGGTTCCCACCTCATGCACGAAGACACCGGCGAGTACAACGTCTCATACATCGAGCGCTACATCCCCAACAGGCGGGTCGCGCTCGTCCACCTGGCCGCGCGGACCCAGGGCCTCATGACTGCGCCCGGCAACCCTTTGGAGATATTATCTCTGTCCGACCTAGCCAACTCCGGCGTCCGTTTCGTCAACCGACAGCGCGGCGCCGGCACCCGCGTACTCCTCGACTTCAAGCTCCGTGAACTCGGCATCCCACCCGAATCCATATCCGGCTACGACCGCGAGGAATACACCCACCTGGCCGTAGCCGCCGCCGTTCAGGGCGGTCGCGCCGACGTCGGACTCGGCATCCTGCCCGCCGCCCGCGCTATGAGACTCGAATTCATTCCCCTGTTCGAAGAGCAGTACGACCTTGTAATCCCAGCCGAGTTCTACGAAAGTGACCTGCTTGCCCCCATGCTGGACATGATTCGCTCCCCCACATTCCAGTCCGAGGTGCAATCCCTCGGTGGCTACAACGTCAGCCAAATGGGAATCCTCAAAGCCGTTCTGGGTAGCGAACGCCACTGACTTCTGCTAACCTGAACCTATGAGCGAATGTGAAAACAGACCTGTTGATGTAACCGCCGTCATCCTCGCCGGTGGCATGAGCCGACGCTTGGGACGCAACAAAGCGCTCGAACCCTTCCAAGGCGAACCCCTCATCCGCCGTGTTATAGATAGAATGGGGCAGGTAGCGTCCAGCATCATAGTCGTAGCAAACGATAATGGTCGCGTCGCTGAACTAGACCTACCCAACGATGTTACCCCGGTTATTGACGAGTACCCGGGCAAGGGATCGCTCGGCGGGATCTACACCGGCCTCGCAGCCGCTCCCACTGATTGGTCTGTGTTCTGCGCCTGCGATATGCCCTTCCCCAGCCCCCGGCTCTACAGCGCCCTCCTCTCAAACCGCGACATGAACGACGCTGTTGTCCCTGTGGTAGACGGAAGACCTGAGCCAATTCACGCCGCCTACTCTCGAGCCTGCCTTGAACCAATACGCGCCAAACTCGCCGCCGGCCGACTGAAGATATCCGGCTTCTTCGAGGACGTGAGAGTCTGCTACTTCACAGAAGACCGCGTGCGTGAGATAGACCCGGACCTTCTCAGCTTCTTTAACATCAACACCCAAGACGACTTGGACAAGGCCAACAGAATCGCCCTCACTCAGTCCGAGTCATGAGAAACCAAGCAGAAAGTGAAGTAACAGTGCGGGTGGAACTATTCGGACACGCTCGAACCGTGGCCGGAGTCCGCGACGTTCAGATAGCGCTCCCCGCTGAATCCAGCGTGTCGGATTTGGCGGTATCCCTCGGCAACGTGCTTCCTTCTCTACTATGTACCGCGCTTGACGAAAATGGATCGAATCTGTTGACCAGCTACACCGCCAACCTCAATGGACTCGCTTTCATGGACGAAGTCCCCGTCCCTATCACTCAGGGCGATACCATATACCTGTTCTCCAGTCAGGCCGGAGGATGACCAAACTGAAGACTGAAAATTTACAACTGAAAACTAATATGTACGGCTACCACGGTGTCGCGTTAGTCGTTGACCTCACCACACAGACCGTCCACCGCGAGCCTCTCCCCGCGACCGTCCTGCGAAACTTCATCGGCGGAACTGGACTAGCCGCCTACCTGCTGTACCGGCATTGCCCGCCCGGGGCCGGTCCGCTTGGCCCCGAAAATCCCCTCATATTCGCGTGCAGTCCCCTCGTCGGCAGCAGGCTCACCACCTCCAGCAAGTTCGCTGTCGCCGCCAAGTCTCCCCTCACCGGCATGATAGGCGACTCACTCAGTTCCAGCTTCCTAGCAGTCGAACTCAAGCGAACCGGCTGCGACGCGCTCGTCGTAAAGGGCCGGAGCGAACACATGACTCTTCTCTCCATCGAAGACGATGAAGTGAAGTTCCTCGACGCCACCCATCTTGTCGGATTGAACACGTTCGCCACCGAGCAGGCGGTCAGAAACGATCTCGGAAGACGATTCAGGGTTGCCTGCATCGGCCCCGCGGGCGAGAACGGCGTCCGATTCGCCAGCATCGCCAACGATGGCGGCAGACAGGCAGGCCGCACAGGAACCGGCGCGGTCATGGGTTCCAAGAACCTCAAGGCTATCGCCATCCGCGGACGCGCGCCTGCCCCCGTATTCGACAGGGATAGCCTCGAAACCGTCGGACGCGACCTCTCGGCCAAGAGTCTCGGTCCCGCTACCGAGAAGTACCGCACCACTGGCACAATGGCTAATGTAGCGGTCTTCGACAGGCTTGGCGCGCTTCCCACACGCAACTTCCGCCAGTCCACCTTCGAGTTCGCCGAAGAGGTCAGCGGCGAGGCGCTATACGAAGGTCACTTTGTCAAGAACGCTCACTGTGCCAACTGCACCATTGGCTGCGAAAAGATTCTGACCGTCGGCAGCGGCAGGAATAAATCCACAGGCCGCATGGAGTACGAGAGCGCGTTCGCGCTCGGCCCGCTGGTCGGCGTCTCAGACCGCGAGACCGTCATCCGCGCCTCCCACTACTGCGACGAGGTTGGCATGGACACCATCAGCGCCGGAGGCACGATAGCCTGGGCCATGGAGTGTTTCGAGCGTGGCCTGCTCACCCTTGAAGACACCGGTGGTCTGGACCTGAGTTTTGGAAACGCGGAAATAATTCTTACTTGTCTCGAATCTATATCAAACAAAAGCGATAAATTGGGCAAATTACTTGCCGAAGGCTCACGAATCGCCTCCGAGTCTCTGGGCCAAAACTCCCAGGGTTGGGCCATGCACGTCAAGGGCTTGGAGATGCCCGGTTACGAGCCCCGCAGCCTCAAGACGATGGCCCTCGCGCTCGCGGTCAGCACACGCGGCGCGTGCCACAATCGCTCCTCCGCCTACGAAGCTGACTTCTCCAACCGTGTCAACAGGTTGGAGTCCGACGCCCTCCGTGGCCGTATCACCGCCAACGGAGAGGACTTCTCAGCCGTCCTCGACTCCCTTATCTGGTGCAAATTCCTCCGCAAGGCCTTCGACGACTTCTGGGACGAATCCGCCACTTCCCTCAACCTGATCACCGGCTGGGACGTCACCCCCGACGAACTCAAGCAGGCGGGCGAGCGCATCAACAACCTCAAGAAGCTATTCAACATCCGCGAAGGCTGGACGCGAGCCGACGATACCCTGCCCCCACGCCTGCTCAGCGAGCCTCTCCCCGACGGCGTAGCTGCCGGCGTCGGACTCTCCACCTCCGACCTCGACATGATGATAGCCGCCTACTACCAAGCGCGCGGTTGGAATCCCGACGGTTCGATACCGGATGTGAGGTTGGGCGAACTAGGCTTAGACAAGCTGGTATCTTATTCCCCAACCGCCTGATTCGATCCGAGTTGCTTAATCACCTCGCTCGAGGTGTTCAAACATCGGGAAGAGGTAGCGCCCTATCAATCCTAGAATCCTGTAAATTCTGATTCAGACAATCGCGCGCTTTGCCATTTCTGATAGAATCACCCCGTCTGAATCAGAATCGTCAGAGGTGATAACCGCTTGATAACCGACCAGAACGCCCTGCGCCGCGAACTCAGGGCGAAGTTCCCCCGAAACCACGGCCAACTTCTGCCCGCCCTACACTTCCTCCAGCACGAATTCGGCTACCTCCCCGACTGGGCCATGGAAGTCGTTGGATGGCACCTCGGCATCCCCGCTTCTGAGGTCTATGGCGCGGCCACCTCCTACACCGAACTGCGAATCCAACAGCCCCGCGAGACCGTCATCCGTGTCTGCACAGCGCTCTCTTGCCTCGTCTCCGGCTCTGCCGACATACTCTCCTCTCTAGAATCCGAACTCGACCCCGGCTCAACCGACAGCCGCTTCACCCTGGAAGAGACCCCCTGCGGCTTCCTCTGCGGTATGGCTCCCGCGATAGAGATAAACGGTCGCTGGCACGGTCACCTCGATCCTCAATCCGCAATCCAACTGGTCAGGAATATCGCCAATGACTGACTCCGCCCTCCAATCCCGATTTCAGGAACTTGTCCACTCCGCCCGTGACAGGCTGGCCCGCGCTCTTGGCGACAGACCGAAGATAACCGTCCAGATCGGACACTGCGGACAATCCATCGGCGCGTCCGAGCTCGCCCGCGAGGTCGCCGCCCGCTTCCGCGACACCGCCACCATAGTCACCGCCGGCTGCGACGGCGCATGCTTCGCCGCCCCCACGGTGATCGTCACATCTCGCTCCGACCATACGCGCCGCTTGGAGCGTGTGTCTCCCGACGACCTCGAATCCGTCACCCGAGCCCTGAGCGATGATCTAAGCTCAGGCGCTCCAAACGACGACGACGACTTCATAGCCGCCCAGCATCGCATCGCGCTCGATGGCTGCGGGACACTCGACGCCGAATCCATAGACGACTACCTAGCCAACGGCGGCTACGCCGCGCTCGCCAAGGCGCTCCGGTCAGACCCCACCGAGGTCATCCAGGAAGTCAAGGACTCGCGTCTGAGAGGACGCGGAGGCGCATACTTCCCAGCCGGACTGAAATGGGAATCCGCCCGCGGCTTCCCTTCCACCCAGCGATACATGATAGTAAACTGCGAGGAAGGCGAACCCGGCCTCTTCAAAGACCGCCATCTCATGGAAGGAGTGCCGCACCGGGTCATCGAGGGCGCCTGCATAGCCGCCTACGCCTCCAGTGCGACCGACATAATCTTCTACATCAACGCCGAGGCCAATCTTTCCGCCCAACGGATGGAAACTGCTATCCAACAGGCTCTGGACCTCGGCTTGATTGGAGGAGACGCCCTGGGCTCCGGCTTCGATTTCAACATCGAAATCCGCAGGGGCGCCGGCGGATACGTCTGCGGTGAGGAGACCACGCTCATCAACACCGTCGAGGGATACAGGCGCGAGCCGCGCATAAGGCCGCCCTACCCTGTGGAATCCGGCCTCTGGTCAAGACCCACCGTCATCAACAACGCCGAGACCCTCGCCAGCGCCCCCTATATCATCAACCACGGTGCCGAAGTTTTCGCGGGCATCGGCGACGGCGCAGACACCGGCACCAAGATAATCAACCTCAGCGGAGCGGTCCGCCGTCCCGGCCTCATAGAGGTCCCCATAGGAACCACCCTGCGAGAAATCATCTACGACATCGGCCGCGGTCCGCCCGAAGGCTCTTCCATCGGCGTCATTGGCGTCGGCGGCCCCTCCAGTGGCGTCTTCCCTGTGTCCATGCTCGACACTCCCATCAAGCCGGGCTTCCTCCATGAATCCGGTGTCATGCTCGGCGCGGGCGCGGTCATAGTCATGGAC
>JAAXHY010000530.1 GCA_012270665.1 Dehalococcoidia bacterium | reverse complement strand
TATGAACAGCGCTCGCGGCTGTTCGAGACGAGGCCGCCGATGTCGGAACTCGCCCAATAGCGCCCAATAGTAGGAATTTGGGTATTCTCAGCGCTCGCTGATAAGCTCAGCTGGTAATGCCACGAATACCGGAATCTGAATTAACCCATCGAATCAGGAGACAGCGGAACATGGCCGATCTGACACTGCGGACCTCAATCGGAAACTACGGGCACACGACGCCGCTGAAAGACGGAACTCTCACATCGGATAGGTTCGACATGGAGCACGTGGAGATAACCCCGGTGCCCATGATATTCCGGCGCATGGTGCGCAATCTGGAATTCGATGTCGCGGAGATGGCGCTTGCGACCTATCTCTGCGCCCGCGCTCACGGTAAGAAGTTCACAGGGATTCCGATCTTCCTGACGAGGGACTTCTACCACGGCGCGCTGGTCTATAACGGGCGCAGCGGTATAGAGGCGCCGAAAGACCTGGAGGGACGCAAGGTCGGGGTGCGCAGCTACACGTTCACCCCGGGCGTATGGACGCGGGGAATCCTGAGTTCCGAGTACGGCGTTGACCTGGACGCGGTTACCTGGGTGCTCTCAGGGGACGAGCACGTGGAGGAGTACGTCGCGCCGTCGAACGTTGTGTCTTCGCCAAGCGACGACCTCGGAGAGATGCTGCTTTCGGGGGAGATAGACGCCGCGATAGCGCCGGGGCCGGTGGACTCGCCGGATATACAGCCTCTCATTCCTGATGCGCGCGAGGCGGCTGATGGGTGGTACCGGAAGACGGGACTCTACCCGATAAGTCATCTGCTGGTGGCAAAGGACGCCACCCTGGAGGCGAATGAGGGTCTCGCGACCGAACTGTTCGATATGTTCAACGAGGCCAAGACTGAGTATGTCTGCAAGCTGATGTCCGGGGACGCGACGGAGGCGTGGGACCAGTCGGTGCTGAAGATGGCGGAGACCGTAGGAGACGACCCTATACCCTACGGGTACGAGAGTTCTCGCAAGACGCTGGAAACCTTCATAGGCTTCAACATGGAGCAGGGAGTGATACCGGCGGCGGTCGCCCCCGCGGACCTGTTCGTGCCAGAGACGCTGACGCTTTCGTGATTCCGTTCAACCATCGGCGGCGCTGACGCACTGGTGAGATTCCGCCACCGGCGAGGTCCCTCTGACGACATACGGCTCACTGCAATCCGGGCAGAAATCGTACACGTAAACGCCCGCGTCCAACCGGCCGTGCGCGGCGAATGTGCGTATCTGGTCGAGGAGGGGTACGCTTGAGGGAATATCAGCGTTCGCGATCAGCGCATCCTGGTCAACTCGTGTCTTCACCACTTCTAGGGCCTCCGAGTCGCCGGTCGCGAATATGGGTGTCCAGTGAGTGATATGCCCGCCCCAGTGCCGCCTCTCCCATATCCGATATTCATAGATATCCATTGTGCGGTTACTCCTTGTTCAAGCGAGCAGCGCAGTCGTAAGTTGTTAAGGCTGTGAAGATGGGCGCGCCATCTCTATGGAGTCGCCTACCTGTATTCTGCGGACCGTCGGCGCCAGGTACATATTCGCAGGGAGTCGCGACTCAGTCAATAGGATGTTCCAAAATCTGGTTAACCGGAATTCTGGACAACAGAGTCGTGGTCGCCTGCTCTTGTATCATACGGCGTAGATGGTCCACGAGGGGCGGGGCTGTGGCGTAGGATGCGCCCCACTAGCGGCATGTGACTCAGATGCGGCGGCTCTGAGTTCGTGCTAGTATCGTCTCACTTCAAAACATAGAGGTGTGAGACGGATGCGCGACTACATAGGCTATTCAAATGGCGAGTGGATCCCGGACAGCCAGTTCAGCATAGACCCCGACGACTTGGGCTATATGCTCGGCGCGGTGGTGTTCGAGACCCTTCGGACGTTCAACGGCAAGCCTTTTACATGGCAGGAACACGTTGACAGGCTGTTTCGTTCCCTCAAGTACGTTAGAATAGATCCGGGGCTGTCCAAGAGCGATGTCATTGACATTCTCGAGGAAGCGGCGGCGCGCAACGAAGATGTCAGGCATGAAGTCGGGGACTTCAACCTGTGGCCCTCGGTCACGATGGGGCCGACGATGGACGGCCCGGCGCGGGTTTATGTCAGGGTGAAGCCCGTGCCATGGGACACGTTCACTAGGTTCTTCTTCGAGGGCGCTCACGGTGTCATAGCCAAGAGCCGAAGCTATTCCAGCCAGTTCCTAGACCCGAAGGCGAAGCACCACAGTCGGCTCAACATGGTTCTGGGACACCAGGAGGTTCGGGACGTTGATCCTGACGCGCTGCCGGTCTTCATGGACATTGACGGCAATATCTCGGAGGGCGGCGGGTTCAACGTGATGATGGTCAAGGACGGCATGATACGGACCCCGACGGACAGGGCGATTCTGCAGGGCATTTCGAGGGGCGTAGTGATGAACCTGGCGGACGGTTTGAACATCCCGCTGGTGGAAGAAGACATCCAGCCCTATGACCTATACACGGCGGACGAGGTGTTCTTCACCAGGACCACGCCGGGTATAGTTCCCGTGGCGAGAATTGACAACAGGACGATAGGGGATGAGGCGCCTGGGCCGGTTACGACGCAACTCCTGTCAGCGTATAGCGAGTTGGTCGGCCTCGACATAGTGGATCAGGCGACGCACTATGCCACGCCTTGGCTGTAGTTCGCGGCTTAGTCCGGACCGGGTTCGGCGAGTAATATGATAGGGGGCGGATCGAGTTCCCTGACTATGCTGTTGAAGGCGTCGAGATCATCCTCGACGATGCTTCGCAGCGCGTCGAGTTGAGCGTCTATCTGTGAACTGAGGTCGTCGAACACCTCGTAGGACTGGCGAGTAGGGGCGGCGTCGGCCATGCCGACGGTGTCGCCGAGTGAAGCGAGCCGTGAGCGCAGTCCCCGGTCGTAGAACGCTCCGCGCATCGGGGTATCGGAACTGACGCCTCCACGCAGCAACTCGTCCTCGATGGCAGACAGTTTGGCTCTCAACTCTTGCGCGGCTTCGACTACGACTTCCCGCGCGGTCAGATCCGCGGAACGGTCGGCCCACTGTTCGACCTGTCCTGTGACGGCGCGGACCATCGCCACGGCGTCCGATGACTCGGACACCTTGTTGCGTATGGCGATGAGCAAGTCGTGCTGTCGTGCCAGATCTTCCCGCGACACGTCGACTCGCGGGTCGAGCAGGACCTCAAATCGCTCCTCCCTAACATCATCTCCGACCCGGAGCCGCGCCGTATAGGCGCCGGGCGCGATCAGGGGGATGTACATAGGCCGACCGGCGTCGGATTCTCCCTCCACTCGGCGCGCGCCCTCGTGTTTCATGTCCCAGACGAATCGGTTCATGCCCGCTTTCGCGGGTATCCTGGGAATGCCGGTGCGGCTGGAAAGCTCTCGGATTACCTCGCCTCCGGTGTTCATGAACGTGAGTGTGGCCTCATCCTCCGGTTCAGCGTCGAGGAAGTAGTTGATCACCACGCCGTCGGGCGGGTTCTGGCCGGCGTCAATTGGCGCGATGGAGCGGGTTCCGTGTTCGGTTTCGGCGATGCGATATGTGGCCGGAATGCCGAGGCTGAGTTGGTAGAGCTTGGCGCGCCCAGCAGTGCGATTCCAGTATCCGTAGGGTTCGGAGAGGATGCGATGCGTGGGACTGGGTTTGAATAGATGCGCGCTCGCGCTCGCGTCCACCTCTCCGAATTGGTGGAGGATGGAGAGGTCGTCCAGAATCCACAGGGCGCGCCCATGCGTGGCAACCCCGAGGTCGCCGTCCCTTATCGCCATGTCGTGGATGGGGACGGGGGGCAGGTTGAGTTGGAGGGAGTCCCATGATTCACCGTCGTCGAAGGAGACATATACTCCGCCCTCGGTTCCGGCGTAGAGCAGGCCCTTGCGTTCCGGGTCTTCGCGTATGACCCGCGTGTAGTCGCCTTCCGGGATGCCCCGGCTGATAGCCGTCCAGGTCGCGCCGTAGTCTTTGGTTCTGAATAGGTAGGGGCGATAGTCACCGTGCTGGTATCGCGCCGCGGCTATATAAGCGGTTCCGGCGTCGTGAGGGGACGGCTCCAGTCCGTAGATAGGAGTCCATTCGGGGAGTCCAGTGGGAGTGACGTCGGTCCAGGTCGCGCCGCCGTCTTTGGATATGTGCGCCAGGCCGTCGCTCGATCCGGTCCAGAATATACCTGGTTGGACGGGGGACTCGGCGAATCTGGAAATGGCGCATCGCTCGAAGGGCGCGATGTTGGTGTTGTGATCGAAATCCTCTCTTTCGGATGTGTCATTTCTGGTCAGGTCGGGGCTGATGACCTCCCAGCTCGACCCGTCATCCTGGGAGCGGAACACGACGTTGGCCGCCGAGTAGAGCGTGTTGGCGTCGTGCGGCGAGAACATGATTGGACTGTCCCACTCGAACCTGTATCTGCGTTCGGGCACGGTCAGCCCGGTGAGGTCGGGCCACACGGTTACCACGCGCGCCTGCTCGCTCGAATGGTCGTAGCGCAGCATTATCGGGCCGGCGCCGGGCGAGCTTCCGAGCGCCCCTGAGTAGGATATATTCGGGTTGTCCTGCCGGACGGCGATATGGCCGCTCTCCGAACTGCCAACGGAGTAGCAGTCCGACCACCGAATAGCGCCCCTGCTCGAACGGCTCGGCACACTGATGGATGTATTGTCCTGCTGGGTGGCGTATAGGCGATATGGAAATTCGCTGTCGGCGGTGATGTGGTAGAACTCCCCGGTGGGTTGGTTGTAGATGGAAGACCAGGATTCGCCGCCGTTGAAGGTGACGCACGCGCCGCCGTCGTTGCCGTTTATCATTCGGTTGGAGTCGTTCGGATCAATCCAGAGGTCGTGGTTGTCG
>JAAXHY010000185.1 GCA_012270665.1 Dehalococcoidia bacterium | reverse complement strand
CGCTCGCCGGGCTCCAGCGAGAACCCCGTGATGAACGTGTCCTCCTCGAATTTGGGGTCCAATAGGAAGCAGCGATAGTCATCGGACAGCTCACCGATTACCTGGTAGGGATCGCTCATCTCCAGGGTCAGGTCGGCTCGTACCTGAACAGCCTCCGTCTCGCTCGGGGGAACGGGACTGTCCGGCGCAACGTCCAATGGCGCCCCCGTTGCCGCCCACTCTCGTAGGAGCGCAAGCTGCTCTGCGCTCAGGCTACGCTCATGCAGAAGCTTCGGCGTGGCGCCGCCCGGTTTCCAGGGCGGCATGTAGCCCAAACTGGTCACCAGCTCCAGATCGTCGGCGAACCTTGCCGCGTCCGCCGCGGTCTCAAGCGTCCAGTGGCCGGATCCGACTTCCCCGAGCTGGTGGCAGCTCGCGCACGTGGAACTCAGTATGGGGAGAATCTCCTGGGCGAAGCTCGGCCCAGCGCCACCACGTTGTTCGCTCGCAAGGGTGGGCTGCCCCTCGACGGACGCGACCATTCCGCTTCCAGCGGCAACGTCGTATGCGACGAGATCAATGGACAGCGCCACCTCGTCCTTGGTCTTCAGGAAGCCAATGATGCTGATCGGGCCGACGCCGTAGGTGGACATCAGAACTTCGGTCATCGCGAAGGCCTTAAGATTCTCGTCGTCGAACTCGAAGGTCACGTCCCACACCGTGGGCGCAGTGATAGCCTTGACGGTCAAGTCCCCCTCAAGCCGCAGGTTGTACTCTACGCCCCGCTCGAACGACTCCGGCAAATCGGAGGCCCGTCCAAAGCGAAGTTCGACCTCCGGGTACTTGGACGATTCGAGGTAGTCCTTGCGCAGTCGCGAGTCCCGCATACCGCTGTCCGAGACCAGCGACTCCACATTGACAACTATGGCGCCGAACCGGCTGTCCTCCGGGTTGCGGAGATCAACCAGGATGTCTCCTGCGACCGCCGAGGTCTCTCCGACCGGGGACCGGACCGTACCGCCGAATAACTCTTCGAATGCTTCGTACCGGGCCGTCGTCCGGTTCGGGTCGATCCGGAACACGCGCTGGCTTTCGCTGGCAGCCTCCAGTTCGGGGGCGTTCACGACCACATCTGCCGGTGGCCCCGGCCCGCCGCCACCCAGCCGCGCCAGAAACCAGACAGCGCCTGCAATAAGAACCACGACGGCGAACAGAACTCCAAGGGCCAAGCGGCGACGGCTCACCTACGAAACCTCTCCTGGTTGCGAGCGGGACATGGAAGTTGATCTGGTCGAGAAATTCGCGCCGCGCTCCACCTCTTGCAAGTCATGCCTCTTCCACCATGGCAATATCGCCGCAGATTGGTGAACTGCCTTGAATTGCTATTTATGACTCTCGGAGGAAATCAGGTGATTCAACCACTTATAGAAATCCATGTCGCTATGTCTATCCACCTGTCGGAGTTGGTTTGCCAATCGGAGACTAGCGTTCCTATTACCTGGCCTGAGTCCCGCCCGGTCTTGCGGTCCCACGTTCCCGCGAGGGGAGCGCCTGTTTCTTCGTCGATTGGGATCTCTCCGCCTCTGCGTCCAATTGTGAAAGCGTCTTCCATTGATGTCCAGTCTTCCATTTCATTGTGCCTGTATATGGATCCCTACGGGCCATTACGACCAGGTATATAGGGAACTTGGCCGGGAAAGGGCCACTCTCCGGTTTTTCTATCTCTATGTAGCAGTCTCTGAGTTCCCGTAGGCCCCACAGTAAAAGAGTTTTGACGGCTTGTCCAATCCTCCGTTTCTTCATGCCTGTAGATAGTCCTCTGATGCCCGCCCATGCCGTGCTGATAATCTGGTGGCCTTTCATACTACTGCGTTGAGGGAAACTCGAGTGGAAGCCTCCCTTGTACGCCCTCCTCATTGAATCTACGTAAGGCTTAGCGAACCACAAACACCAGAGTTGCGTCGATACGACTCGCTATCTCTTCCAAAATCGCTCGTTGACCCGGGGGGTTATAGTCAATCAAGCTGGCTCGCGGCGGAATCGCCCGAGAGTATGACTTGCCTTCTTCCTGATGTGTCGTGCATTATTATGATAAGTGAGGATGAGATAGTCAACGGGCAAAGAGCGGCGCTGCCACACAACGGGCGCCCACCGGGACGCTCAATCGCTACCCTCGACGTATGGCGTTCTCCAAACGACAGTCGCTCGATGCCCTCAGCCGGATGCCGTATTATCGACAAGGGCGCCGGGAGCCACTGTTCGAGAAGAATAAGGATGAACGAGGAGTGGGACTGCTAGCGGGGCAAAATGGAGAACAAGATGAGGTTGTTCATAGCCCACATAGCCCTTACGGCGGTAATCTTGGCAGGATGCACATCAGAGACGACCCTTTCGACGGATGTTGCGCCTACAGCGACGATGTCGCCAACGGCAACCGTAGCGCCCACTGCGACTGAAGGCGCGAACGCTACTGTTCACTCCAGTCCGCCCTCTCCACATCAAATCGTACAGGTAAGATTCCCGGATTGGGTTGAAGAGGATCCTGGTTGGGCGTCAACAGTGAGATGGGCGCCAACAATAGCGCGAGCGCGGTTTCTGACTCTTGACTCTAACATCTGGAAAGACCAGGGATTGGGATATATGGTTGAGTGGGTGTACACATTCAAAGTCCTGGAGTACCTGAAGGGGGAAGGAGCAGAAGAAGTAGCGCTGTGTGAGCAGAGTGCTCCGAAGTATAATGCGTTTCCAAATTGGTTTGGCTACAGGACCGAAGAAGAGGCTCGCGCGCTTCAAGAAACAGAACGACGAGCGAAGGAATCGCGAATCACGAGACCGGGGGAGGGAATACTCTTCATATACAGCGCCTACGGCGGCGAGGAGGACAGAGTAGGATGGGAGGGATGTGGCAGCGATGGCTCGGTAGAACTGCTCCCCATGGATTGGGCAGCAACGATCTCGGAGGAAACTCTCAGGAAACAGATTGAGGACATGGCCTCCCTCGATTGGAGCGGGTTTGAGAACTGCGTATCTTCCTCACTACATTGGCGAGAGCGGGTAAAATCTCAGCTTGAGGGCGCCTACCGCGAGTTAACCCTTGGAGGGTACAGGGAGCCGGATCCGTTCCCCCGCTTCATAGTGGAGTCGGAGGCTGATGAATCGGGTATGGTAAGGGTATACAGTTCAAGCAAGCTGCCTGCCGGGGCACCTCGATTCAGCGACTATTGGCTGGCTGGCGCGGATAAGGAGTTGTTCGTCATTGATACTCATATGCATCCTGATACATCCAAAGTGTATGAAGAGCTGTATAGCGCCGAGGCGCTTCCCGAAGGAGAGTACAGCGTTATTGCCGGTCAATATCACGAATCAATTCCCTGCGGACCCCCCTGGACCAATCTCTCCTGGTGGGAAGTGGACATAAGGGAATGGGTGATAAGAGTAACCGCATCTGAAACGGGCGAGGGTTGATTTGAAGCGCGCTTCCGTCAGGTAAAGGCGGCGGCTGCAACCCGTCTCACATCTATCTGAACGAGCGCAATCTGGTGGACGGAGCTAAACTATGGACTCTTCATCCAGCAGGCTTTCCGCCTTTGCGCGGTCCTCGACCAGTATAGCGACCGTAGTGTAGTCGCCGCGGCGGTCGACAATATGCAGGCTCTGGATGTTCACACCGCCCTGCTTGAGCTTCTCCGCCACCTTCGCCAACGCTCCAGGCTCGTCCCGCAGGCTGACCAAAAGCGAGTCGTCCGTCACGGTCTTGAACCCGGCGTTGGTCAACGCTTGCAGCGCTCCATCGTAGTCATTGGTGGTCAGGGTGATAGCGCCCTTGTCGTCGAGGGCCTCGGCGCTGATGGTCTCAATGTTGATATCACTGTCGGCCAGGACCCGGCTGATGTCTGCGATTACGCCGACTTCGTTCTTCGCCATAACTATGATTCTGTTCATAAAGGCGCGTCCTCGCAAGTTATTGGACTTTATTGATTCAGGCAGTCGTCAACGACCGCGTCTATAGTCTCGCGCGTCACGTGTGGCATTGTCAGCAGGTGGGCGATGTCCTCGTAAGGCGCCAATTGCCACTTGCGGACGACCTGCGCGGACGGCTTGGGGAACACGACAGTTACGGAGTTCCTGTTTCGCCACGCCGGTATGCCGCTGTCCCTGAAGCGCGTAACGGCGTACTCGGCCTTGTCCAGACATTCGTTTACAATCCGCTTAAAGCCGCCCATCCCGTGCTTCTCTAGGGCGTACCAAAGCATAAGCGGCGTGATGGCGCTGCGGGAGCCGGTCAAGGTGGTATCCAGGACGCCCACGTACTCTATGGAGCGAGCTACGCGCGCAACGTACTCGCGCTTGGTGAGAGCGACGCCGCAGGGCAACGGGGAGCCTATCATCTTGTGACCGCTTATCGCCACGCTGTCAAAGCCGACATCGAACCCGTAAGGCTGCGGCTCATCCACAAAGGGCAGTATCATACCGCTCAGGGCAGCGTCCGCGTGGATGTAGTAGTTGGTCACAACAAGGTCGTTGAGGATGGCGCGCACTCTGCTCACGTCATCTATAGCGCCCTTCATCGTCGTGCCTATGTTGGCCATAAAGATGACCGGCGCGTCGCGGTTTATGCGGATGGACTCGTACAGGTCGTCGTAGTCGATCTCGCCGTTTGCCTGGCTCTTGATCATGATGTTGCGAGCCTTCAGCAGGCGCAGGATCTTCACCACGCTGTAGTGGGTGTCCTGGGAGAAGTACACCACGCCGTCCGGGTGAATCTCCCGCCCCATGTACAGGCCGTACATATTGCCCTCAGTGCCGCCGGAAGTGACGTAGCCCCAAGCCTCCCCCCGCTCCAGGCGCATCATGCCGGCAAAGGTGTCTATCACCTCCCGCTCCATCTCATGGGTGTTGATGCGGAAATTGCTGTCGTGGAAGGGGTCTCCGACATTGTTGGCGCTGTACTGGAGAAAGGGCCACAACTCCGAGTAGTCGAAGTCGTGGTTGCAGGGATAGCCGACCTGCTCCGCGCTCAGCGCTTCAAAGTCTTTCAGCAGGACATCGAGACGCTTCCGGCTTTCGGTCTCCATCTCAACCATCCGAGCGGCTTTGATCTCTGTGTTCCCAGGTCCTCGATTTCAATATAACACGAGGCCAGTCTGAGGGCAAACACTGCCTGGCAGCGCTACAAGTTGCCGCTCCCTGCTACCCGGTGACTGCGCCTGAAGACGCGGAGCCCACCAGCTTTGCGTACTTGCCCAGCGCGCCGGAGGTGTGCAGTGGGTCCGGAGGCGCAGCCGCCGCCAGCCGCTCCTGTATCTGGGCGTCAGAGAGCGCCGCCTCCAGGACGCGGTTGGGGACGTCCAGGGTTACGGTGTCGCCGTCCTGCAACGCGGCTATGGGCCCATGCGACGCCGCTTCAGGCGCTACGTGTCCCACCATCAGGCCGTGGGTTGCGCCGGAGAACCTCCCGTCGGTTATCAGCGCCACGTGCTCACCCAACCCCTGCCCCACAATGGCCGCCGTCACCGCCAGCATCTCCTGCATACCGGGTCCTCCCTTCGGCCCTTCGTAGCGTATCACCACCACATCGCCGCGGTTGATGTCACCCGCCAGCACCGCCCGATAGGCGTCCTGCTCACGGTCGAACACCCTGGCCGGGCCCTGGTGGTACAACTTCTCCTTCCCGGCCACCTTGATAACCGCTCCCTCAGGGGTGATGTTGCCCTTCAAAATGGCCAGACCGCCCGTCGGGCTGAGGGGCGACGACACCGGGAACACTATCTTCTGGTCGGCCTCCTCCTCCACACCCTCCAGATTCTCCCGGAGGGTCTTGCCTGTAACGGTCAGGGCGTCGCTGTGAAGCAGGCCGGCGTCCAGCAGGCGCTTCATCACCTGGGAGACACCGCCGATTCGGTCCAGGTCCGCCATCACGTACGCTCCCCCGGGGCGCAAGCTGGCGATGTAAGGGGTGTTCCGGCTGATGTAGTCGAAGTCGTCTATGGAGAGGGACACGCCGGCCTCGTGGCTGATGGCAAGCAGGTGAAGCACCGAGTTGGTGGAGCCTCCCATTGCCACAACGACGGCAATGGCGTTCTCAAAGGCCTTCCGGGTGAGTATGTCCCTTGGCGCGATGCCCATCTCCAGCAGCCTGACTGCCGCCTCTCCCGCCTGTCTGCACTCGTCCGCCTTCCGCGGGTCAACCGCCGGGATTGAGGCGTCTCCGGGAAGGCACATGCCCAGGGCCTCTATGGCCGAAGACATGGTGTTGGCCGTAAAGAGGCCGGCGCAGGCGCCTGCGCCGGGGCACGCCACGCGCTCAAGCTCGTCCAGCTCGGCGTCCGTCATGTTGCCCAGGGCGTGAGCGCCTATGGCCTCGTACACGTCCTGGATATTCACGTCCCTCCCCTGATAGCTGCCAGGCATTATGGTGCCGCCGTAGACGAAGACGGATGGTATGTTCAGCCGCGCCATGGCCATGAGGCAGCCGGGCATGTTCTTGTCGCAGGCGCCAACGGTCACGAGGCCGTCGAACCACTCCGCCATGGAGACGACCTCAATGGAATCGGCGATGACCTCGCGGCTGACCAGAGAGGCTTTCATGCCCTCCGTGGCCATGGACACCCCGTCGCTGACGGTGATGGTGCCGAACTCGAAGGGAGCGCCGCTGGCTGAGCGGATGCCCTCCTTGACCCGCGCGGTCAGTGGCCCCAGGTGTACGTTGCAGGGTGTGACGTCGCTGGCCAGGTTAGCCACGCCGATGAAGGGGCTGGACAGCGCGGCGTCGTCCAGGCCCGTGGCCCGGAGCATGGAGCGAGACCCGGCCCG
>JAAXHY010000036.1 GCA_012270665.1 Dehalococcoidia bacterium | reverse complement strand
TCTTTGCGCATTTCTATGAACTGCGCGGGAAGCGCCAAGAGTTCGTCGGTTAGAATCAGGCGACGAATTTCTTCGCGTACATCAGGCTGCTCTCGCAGAATCCGGATGATGTCTTCCATTGTGTCAATCGTGGTCATTGCGAGTCTCTCTGCTTATTGTACTCTATTGACCATCCTAACCATAGTCGTTTTTCGTAGAAAGACAAAAGAGTTCCCCCATCAGAGACGGATTAGGCGGTAGAGATTCTCACATACACGCTCAGCGCGGTATCGGGCCTCGGAAGGGGTTGCTTATGTACTCGCCGGGCCTCAGGGAACGCAGGACGTCGTCCCAGACGCGGCGCACCGTGGGGCAGCCGCGCTTTCGCTCCGTCAAAGCCCTCCAATCGGTATATAATGGCGCAAGGCGACCGGTTAGCACCGGCCTTGCGCGATAGTCGGGCGGCTGATTCCTCAAGTTATCCAAATCGTGTCGAACGGGGAGCGGAACATGAACCATAACAAGACCAACGGCGTTGACGGCCCTATGAAGGGATTGAGAGTGCTCGACTGGACTATGTACCAGTTCGGCCCGGTGGCGGCGTCTATGCTGGGAGACATGGGCGCGGATGTCATCAAGATAGAGGCGCTGGACGGCGACATCGGGCGCGCGGTAGCCAGGATGAGCTCGCGCCCCATCGCGCTCGAGGGTGACAGGAACGCCTATTTCGAGACCTGCAACAGGAACAAGCGCGGCATAGCGGTCAACCTGAAGACCGAGGAGGGTCGGGAGATAGTCTATAAGCTGGTCGAGCAGGCGGACGTGTTCATCGAGAACTACCGCAAGGGCATCCCCGAAAGGCTCGGCATGGACTACGAGACTCTCAGGAAGATCAACCCAAGGCTGATATATGGATCAGGCAGCGGATACGGGCCTCTGGGGCCGGATTCGCACAAGCCCTCGCTGGACGGCTGCGGACAGGCGCGCTCGGGACTGATGATGTCCGCGTCCATCTCTGACGACTCTGAGCCTTCATATGTATCCGGCGCGGCCTCCGACCAGATGGGTGGAATCATACTGTGCCTGGGCGTAGTGTCCGCGTTGTACGCCAGGGAGGTGACCGGAGTCGGCCAGCGAGTGGACGTTTCGCATCTCAGCAGCACTATGTGGCTCCAGGGGTTGGCCGTGAGTATGCAGCTCCTGTCCGGGTTCCACTATCGCTTCATGGACCGGCTGAATCCCCTTAATCCGCTGGTAAACGCTTATGAATGCCAGGACGGTCGCTGGATACAGTTCATGAGCGCGCAGTTCCAAAGGTACTGGCTCGACTTCGCCGCCGCTCTTGGCCTGGAACATCTGATAGACGACCCCAGAGTTGGGGAAATTCGTGGAATGACAGCAGGTTCGCCGGAATTGACCGCCATCATAGCCGAACGGTTCAAGACCAAGCCCGCGGACGAGTGGATGGACATACTAGACCAGTACGAGGATCTGATATTCGCAAAGGTGCAGACCATCGAGGAGCTGGAGCGCGACCCGCAAGTCATCGCCAACAACTACATTACCGAGTTCGATCACCCGGTAATCGGCGACGTGAAGATGTGCAACTTTCCGGTAACGTTCAGCGATACTCCGGCAGGCGTCTGGAAGGAGGCCCCCGAACTCGGACAGGATACCGAAGCGATCCTGCTCGAAGAACTGGGCTGCGACTGGGACGACATCAATCGCCTCCAGGAGTGCGGGGCTATCCTGTAGGGACTGTCAGAAGCAGGATTTACAGGATGAGTAGATTACTCGGCGGCAAGTGTGGATGACGAGCGCCGTACTATAGTCGAGCGCGTAAATCTCGGCTTATGAATAGGAGAGCGAGACTTGGGATACTTGAACAGCCAGCAGACCGACGAACTTCTGAACGAGCCTATAATCTCGATAATCACCACTCTTCGCTCCGACGGCGCCCCCCACATGACCCCCGTCTGGCACCTGGTTGACGGGGACGAGATAGTCGTCGCCGTCGGGCGGAACACGGTCAAGGCGCGCAACGTGGGGCGCAACCCGTCCGTATCGCTATGCGTCGTAGAAGGTTCGCTGACTCGGACGGCGGGCGACCCTCCGCAGCGCTGGGTTCTGCTCAACGGTACGGCGCGCATTTCCGAAGACCGCGTGGAAGAACTGGTAAGGGCGGTGTCCTACCACTACCTGGGCGAGGAGGAGGGCGCGCCCTACGTAGAGGACATCCTAGGCAAGCTGGACTTCGTTCTGCTCAGGATAACCCCGACGGCGGTCGCCGGATTCGACGGGCTTGAATAGCCGGAGGTGTCAATAGGTCAGCGCTTGCAAACGAATCATCCGTCTTTGTAGTCCTCTGGTTGGCGCTCTCGCGCGTCCTGCCTGCTGAGCCTGCTATATACGAACACCGCCGCCAGCCCAACGACATCAATAGCGACTACCGCCGCCGCCGCAGTCGCGCCCAGATAGGCCATGTAACCCGCCAGACCCAAGACCGCTAATACCACTATCAGACCGAACCACTGCCCCCGGGTCGCAAGATTGTTGTCTGACTAGACGACCATATCTTCGATTCGCATCCTGTGATCTGACTGCTTTTCGATCATGCTGAAAAGTCGCTCAGCGCCATTTTCCACAACATTATATGCTGAGAGGATATCGGGTGGTGGCAATGGCCCTTGCCATCTCTGTTGTGATACGAGTACAGCGTTGGTAGGTGAAGATTCCCTGAGACGAACTTCATCCTCGTGGGCAGCTGGGCGAGATGGTTGATTAGGCGAAACGTTCTCTTCTTCAGCCAATCGTCGCCTCTGTCCCATTACGCTCGGAGTCCCCCTCGACAGCGTAGAACTGCTCCCAGTTTCCTATTACTGCTCGGAAATCCTCTCCGACAGCGACCATATCACTATGTAACGCCAAGCAGTCTGCGACATCAGGCGGATGTTGGCTCGCCTTGTGCCTTCTCAGCGATCCCGTGAAGTCGAATATGCTCGCTATTCCATCAAGGAACGGGCTTATGGGACGATGGACGCGGTACCTGTATGGTGTACCCAAAGGATTCCTGCCTCTATATGGTGGACGTATTATATCAGATGGAGGTAAATCTCATCTTTGCCAGCGTGAGCGCAGACTACCTTCTCGATGCGCTGGACAAACATCTTGCCATCAGGAACTCGCGCCGCAGTAGTTGGGGATCAGACCAAGATAACCCTGGCGGCGCAGGTCGCTGGTTTCGACGTCTTGAATGAAATGGACGGAGCGCTATCTCCGGCAGGATATTATCGTGGTGGTTCCCATGTGCTGGCCTCCCTTCTGTCCAATCATTTCGCGCCCCTACGATCTGTGATACATCCACCATACAGACCGCGTGTATTTTTCCTGTATAGATCGAGGGGTTTCGTGTAACGATTCTGTATGGATTTGGGCATTCTGCCCTCTGTGAGCGGTTTTCGGCGTCTTGTAGTAGAATCCAGACTGAGAGGATGCAGACGGTCCGGAGGATGCCCAATGAACGAGCTTGACAAGCTGAGACGCGAGAATGCGGAGTTGCGCCGGAGTCTGGAACTTGCCGAGACCAACAGGCAGCGCGATGTATTCGGAAGCGTACTCGCAGGGGTCGGCGCTTCGGATTCGGCTAATATCCCGACCGTCCGGGATGGTGTAGAGCATCCACAACCACTCTTGGGTCGGACCGGTATGGATCGAAGCCTCTCGTTCACCCAACGAGACTTATACTAGGGGTTCAGACATTACCTGTCTGAATGCGTCTGTCGGATCTAGGGACACGGTGTCCTCAACTCCTCCCCGGACTTGGTCCTGTAGATGATGTTCCACTGCGTCCTGGACGCCGCCCAGCGCAGTCCTCACTCCTCCGAGAAGTTGAACAGGTAGGCTGCCATCATCCACGCACGAATAGGCTTCTCGATCCTGTCTTTCGGATGAACCCACCAGAGGCCCTGGATTGTCAAGTAAGGGCTGTCCAGAATAGCTTCGGGTATTGGATAGACCTCTACGAATCCATCATCGTCGAGGTGCGCGCAAGGCCTGTCTCCACCGCGCCCGCATTCATATGTAAACCCATCCACCATCTTCCCGCTGTCCGGGTCTATACTGGGCGCCGCGCCGAGAGTGACACCCCGGGGAGGTATGTCCGCTAGAATTCGGAAGTGACAGGGGCGCTTGCCGACTTCCGAATCCGGCCATTGTAGAGTCGTGGGTATTTCTTCCCAACTGCCGTGCTTGTGAGTCCAATCGGTTTCGAAACGATATCCCTCGACGAAAGCCACGCCTTCTCCGTCCACGACCAACATTTGAGTCACTGGAGGCTCCAGAAGCGTCTCATCCGGTTCAATGTATGGCGAACTCACCGCATACTGATGCCACTCGTCATTCGGCCCCTCCCAGCCCCTGTGCTCGCACACTTCCTCTCCCGCTTCTCCCTCTTGCAGCGTAGGGGAAGCGCAGGAAAAAGAGACAAGGACTGAGAGAGCCACTATCAGGCAAGAGGCGGCGGCTCGATTTGGCGTAAGACTGAAGCTCATTCTCAAACCTCACTGAGTCTTGGTGATGCCTGGATATTGATTGTTGATGCAACCAATTTGTGTGACGGAGAACCTGAAATGACCTTCGATGTAGAGATAAATATGTGCCTAGGTATTATCCTTCGATGTTAGGATAGGATTCACCTAGGCACATTATTGAAATACGAATGTCCACTCCGTCTCAGAGTACTTCGTTCTCGCTACCCGTGGTTGTCAATCCTGCTAGCAACATAATCACGATTGTGGTTGCCGCTAGGATGACACCTATTGCGATGAGAAGATATCCGATCCCTCGAACTATGCCAGCGGATTCCCCACGAATCGCCCATGTCCCAATGCCAGACAGTGCTATAGCAGGCAACCCGAAGATCAGGAGTATGAGAACTGTCGCCATATCAAAACCTCCTGCTACTGCTGTTGATAGATCTACTCCCATTCATACGTACCATCTCCGTGAGGCGGAGCGCATCATCGGTATGCCGCCCACGCCGGCCAGCAGCCTCGACCGTTATCACGAGATCACCCTCGGAAAGTGTGCCTGCCACGTGGTGTCCGTCGAAAGAGCTTGAGAATCCTGTCGAACCACCTCGAAGTACGTGGGTGAGCTATTTCGACGGCGCATTCCAGGACAACGTTCCTGTCCGCATCCAGAAATCGCACACTGGCGGCGTCCGCCGAGGGGATGATCGTGACCCACATCCCATGCCCTGTTGCGGACGCAGCCAGTTCAGTTCCCTCTATTTCTACTTCCTCGGCCTTGTCGGGCATATGGCCTGCGATGTAGCGCGCTCCACCGATGTATTCGGAAGCGTACTCGCAGGGGTCGGCGCTTCGGATTCGGCTAATATCCCGACCATCCGGGGTGGTGTAGAGCATCCACAACCACTCTTGGGTCGGACCTGTATGGATTGAAGCCTCTCGTTCACCCAACGAGACTTGTATGAAGGGTTCAGACATTAACTGTCTGAATGCGTCTGTCGGATCTAGGGACATGGTGTCCTCAACTCCTCCCCGGACTTGATCCTGTAGATGATGTCCCACTGTGTCCTGGACGCCGCCCAGCGCCGTCCTCACTCCTCGGAGAAGTTGAACAGCCAAGCCGCTAGTAAATGCGCATGAGCGGGCTCGATCCTGTCTTTCGGATGAACCCACCAGTGACCTTGAATTATCAAGTAAGGGCTATCCAGAATAGCTTCGGGTATTGGATAGACCTCTACGAATCCATTATCGCTGAGGTGCGCGCAAGGCCTGTCTCCCCCGCGTCCACACTCATACGTAAGCCCACTCACTAACTTCCCACTGTACGGGTCCACGCCCGGCCCGCCGATGATAGTGACACGCCGGGGAGGTATGTCCGTCATGATCCGGAAATTACAAGGACGCTTGCCGACTTCCGAATCCGGCCATAGGTAAGCCGTGGGTAGTTCATCCCAACTGCCGTACTTGTGAGTCCACTCGGTTTGGAACCGATACCCCTCGACGAAAGCCTCGCCTTCTCCATCCACGACCGTCATCTGGGCTACCGGCGGCTCTAGGATCGTATCCTCAGGTTCAGTAGTTGACCAACTGGTCGGATATTGATTCCACTCGTCATCCGGCCCCTCCCAGCCCCTGCGCTCGCACACTTCCTCTTCCGCTTCTCCTTCTTGCAGCGTAGGGGAAGCGCAGGAAAAAGAGACAAGGACTGAGAGAGCCACTATCAGGCAAGAGGCGGCGGCTCGATTTGGCGTAAGACTGAAGCTCATTCTCAAACCTCCACTCTATGAATAGTTACAGGGGTTGTTCACTTCCCCGCTTGCGCTTGATGCGTAGTAGAGCTCATTGTCCACATCAATGACCCAGCCGTATCCTTCGACTATGTAACGCATCTTCTCACAGTCAGCGTTGGCAAAGGCGGATCCAAGTCGAACCGACGTGCCGCGAAACTGGCCTGAAGCAGCGAAACTCCAGGGGGATGATGAATATTCTCTCTTCTTTAGGGTAGCCGTATGATACATCTCTGGCACAGCATTTCTGCATGAAGCTCGTATCGCAGAAGTTACACTTTCGTAATTTACGACGTGTGGATCGCTAGGGAACTGTATGCAGTCTGATGGGCTGAACTTGACACCTGCTATGCTGAACCAGCCCGTGAACCATTGCGTAAGAAAGTTGTCAGAACTGCCCCGACTCGTATATGACACTCCATCCGACGACGATTCATCGGAAGGTGGGTCATTGGCAAACGCGGCGCCGGTGGGAACCGACAGAGCGATTAAGGCGACCGCCAGTATGCCGATGTAGCGAACCACTTTCAACTTGTTTCTAATCTGTCCGATCACTTCGCGCCTCCTTTAGCTTGTGATACATCCACCATACAAGGCGCGTGTATTTTTCCTGTATGGATCGAGGGGTTTCGTGTAACGATTCTGTATGGATTTGGGCATTCTGCCCTCTGTGAGCGGTTTTCGGCGTCTTGTAGTAGAATCCAGACCGAGAGGATGCGGACGGTCCGGAGAATGCCCAATGAACGAACTGGACAGGCTGAGACGCGAGAACGCGGAGTTGCGCCGGAGTCTGGAACTCGCTGAGACCAACAGGCAGCGCATGGAGGCGCTGGTGAGCGAGTCGCCGGTGGGAATGCTGGTCATCGACGCGGAGACCAGGGCGGTCGCGCTGGTCAACGACGAGGCGGAGCGCATCATCGGTATGCCGCCCGCGCTGGTCAGCAGTCTGGATAGTTACCAGGAGACAACCATCTACCGACGGATGGACGGGCGAGAGTATGCCGCCGAGGAGCGTCCGCTGTCCAGGGTATTGAACGGGGGCGAGACAGTGCGCGCCGAGGAGATTCTGTTCGTCCGCCCGGACGGAGAGACCGTCGTAGTCCTCATCAACGCCACTCCCATCCACTCCGAAGACGGGCGGGTGGAGTCCGCGGTCGCGGTCATCCAGGACATGACGCCCGTAGAGGAACTGGAGAGGATGCGAAGCGAGTTCCTGGGCATGGTGAGCCATGAATTGCGCGCGCCGCTGGCGGCCATCAAGGGGTCGGCCGCGACTGTGCTGGGCGCGTCGGCGCCGTTCGACGTCGCCGAAAGCCGCCAGTTCTTCAGGATAATCGAGCGACAGGCCGACCTTATGCGCGACCTCATCAGCAGCCTGCTGGACATGACGCGGATAGAAGCGGGGACGTTCTCAGTCGCTCCCGAACCCGTTGACCTCATATACCTGCTCGACGATGCGAGGAACGCCTTCCTGCGCGGGGGCGGGCGGAACCCGATTGAGATGGAGGTCGCGCCGGGTATGCCGCCCGTCTCGGCGGACGGCCAGCGCGTCGCGCAGACGCTGAATAACCTGCTGTCCAACGCGTCCAGGCACTCCGACGAATCTTCAGCCATCAGGATCAGCGCCGAGCCGAGCGATGACGGCTTGTTCGCCGCCGTCTCGGTCGCCGACGAGGGAGCGGGGATAGCCGCCGACCGGCTTCCGCGCATATTCAGGAAGTTCTCGGGGGCAGAAGGCGGCGGCGAGCGCGACGACACCGGGCTCGGACTCGCCATCTGCAAGGGTATAGTGGAGGCGCACGGGGGACGCATCTGGGCGGAGAGCGAGGGAACCGGACGCGGCGCGCGGTTCACGTTCACTCTTCCGCTGTCCACAAATGCCGAGACCCGCATGGCAGACGACAGGTCCGCGCCTCCGATAGCCGAGTCGGACGAGCCGGCGCGGATCATGACCGTGGACGATGATCCAAATATGCTCAGGTACGTTCGGAGCATACTGTCGGACGCCGGATACTCCGTGAGAGGGACAGGAAATCCCGACAGGGCGATGGAACTGCTGGAGACGGAACCGCCCGACCTGGCG
>JAAXHY010000358.1 GCA_012270665.1 Dehalococcoidia bacterium | reverse complement strand
AAGTACGGCATGAAGCCCGTCATGGAGCACTACGTCGAGACCGGCGAGGTGCTCGGCAAGGGCACCGACAACCTGGAAGGCTACACCCTGCCCGACAAGGGCTACTTCCGCCCCGGTCGGCTCCCCCAGTTCAGGCCCGACTTCTTCGCCATGCCCCGGGGCACGACCGAGGACATCCTGTTCGCCGAGTTCAAGGAGCGCCTCAGCGACCCCGATCGCAACGGCGCGGACGTCCCTCACGAAGACGACGCCCTCTGGCGCGCCTTCCGCGAGCGTCTCCGCAACGCCCTCGACCGCCCCGAAACCACCCTAGACATGGGCATGGACATGAGCGATTAGCGCGCCGGTACAGTCCATTTGCACGGAGATTTCGAATGGCCACTACGAATTTCATCAACGTATCATTCAACCTGAGCGCGCTGGTCAACAACATAGAAACGGGACAGATTGGACTGCCCGACATTCAGCGGCCGTTTGTTTGGTCGAACACCAAGATCCGAGATCTGTTCGATTCAATGTACAGAGGTTATCCCGTGGGATACCTCCTGTTCTGGGCAAACCCGCAGACCTCCGGGCACAGGGCCATTGGCATGGACTCTAAACAGCTTCCTCCGGCCCAAGTCATCGTCGACGGACAACAACGGTTGACATCACTCTACGCGGTGGTCAAGGGAGTGCCCGTAGTTCGAAGCAACTACCAGAGCGAACACATCCGAATCGCCTTCAATCCGGTAGAGGAAAGGTTTGAAGTAACCAGTGCTGCAATTCAGCGTGACAGGTCTTTCATTCCCGACATCTCGAAACTGTGGGACGACGAGACTGATCTGTTTCAGTTCGTAGACGACTTCCTAGAAGGGCTCCGCTCCCTTAGAGACGTCCCTCCCGAAGAAGTAAAGCGAATTCGAGAAGCCTTCATGAAGCTACATGGACTACGCGCATTTCAGTTCAGCGCGCTGCAACTCTCCACCGACACAGATGAGGAGGCCGTCGCGGAGGTATTCGTCAGAATCAATAGCCAAGGGAAAACTCTCAATCAAGCCGACTTCATTCTTACTCTCATGTCCGTTTATTGGGACGAGGGTAGGAAAGAACTGGAGGAGTTTTGCAGACAGGCTCGTCAGCCGTCCACTGGTGAATCGACACCATTCAACTACTTCATAGAACCCTCGCCCGACCAACTCTTGCGTGTCGCGGTCGGCCTCGCGTTCAAGCGTGCGAGGTTGGAACACGTTTACTCGATACTGCGCGGCAAGGACCTCGAAACGAGAGAATTCAGCGATGAGCGCAGGGAAACGCAGTTTGAACGCCTACGCGATGCACAGTCAAAGGTGCTTAATCTTCAGCACTGGCACGACTTCATGCAGTGCCTTCGAGCGGCAGGATACAGAAGGGGCAGGATGGTGATCTCGCAGACTGCCTTGGTATACACCTACACGCTCTACCTGATAGGCCGCACCGAGCTTGGCGTTAACGAGCATTACCTGCGGCAATCAATCGCCCAGTGGTTCTTTATGTCCGCGCTAACTGCCAGGTACACAGGTTCGCCTGAATCGCGCATGGAATCAGACCTCGCTATGCTCCGAGACGTCACCACGCCTAAACAGTTCACCGCGCGGCTCCGCCACACCTGCAACGTCACGCTCACCAACGACTACTGGGAAGTAACACTTCCAACCGAACTAGCTACTTCTGCTGCGCGTAGCCCGTCGCTGTTCGCCTACGAAGCCGCACTGGTGCTGTTGGGCGCACCGGTTCTGTTCTCGGACTCTACGGTTGAACAGATGCTGGACCCTGTAGTGCACGGTGGGGCGAGGTCCATAGAAAGGCATCACCTGTTCCCAAGGGGCCATTTGGCGACATTGGGCGTAACAAGTACGAGGGACGTCAACCAGATTGCGAATTACGCTTACGTCGAGTGGTCGGATAACGTCCGGATATCCGATCAGGCCCCAGAAGACTACATGCCGCCTCTGAAAGAGCGCCTCACAGCGGCCGAACTCAGTCGGATGTACAGGTTCCACGCGCTGCCCAACTGCTGGGAAAGCATGGACTACAGAGACTTCCTGGCGCGTCGGCGCGAGCTCATCGCCGGAATAATTCGGGATGGCTACATGCGGCTTACAGGACAATCCGAGGCCGATGACGAGGCTCCGCCGATAGACGTTGAGTCCCTGATAGCCGGTGGTGAGGGAGACCTAGTTGAACTCAAGTCGACGCTTCGCGTTAACCTGCATACCGGAAAACCAGACAAACGCATGGAACTGGCCGTCCTCAGGACGCTGGCTGGATTCCTGAACAAGGACGGCGGCACTCTGATAGTTGGAGTCTCCGACGACGGCTCGCCAATCGGTCTGGACGCCGATGGCTTCGACAGTGAAGACCGCATGGGCCTGCACCTCGTCAACGTCGTGAACCGGAGCATAGGGGCCAATGTCTGGGCATACATGCACGCAAACTTCGATGACTACAACGATGGGAGAGTGTTAGTGGTACGCTGCGAAAGGGCACGCAATGCGGTGTACGTAAAGCATAGCGGCGAAACGCGATTTTACGTGAGGACAGGCCCATCTACCACGCAGCTTTCGGTTGATGAAGCCACGGAGTACATCAACCGTCGGTTCAAGTAGCCCCAGCGATCTCTCCCCCCGATTGAGGGGCAAACACGCCAACAACGACGCAAATAGAACAACAGGAGGACCCCCATGACCACAGTCGGCACCAGCAACCACACCTACGAGCACGTCCCCGTCTGGCCCAACATGCCCAAGTACTGGTCCTTCGGCGCAGCGTCCGACGGCGCCGTCAACTCGCAGAACGAAGTCCACATCTTCAGTCGTGGCGCACACCCCCTCACCATCTGGGACACCGACGGCAACTTCGTCTCATCCTGGGGCGAGGGCACCTTCTCCGCCAACCCCCACGGCATCTACATCGCTCCCAACGACAACGTCTGGCTCGTGGACAGGGACTTCCACATCGCCACCGAGTACACCCCCGGCGGCGAGACCCTGCGCACCCTCGGCAACAAGCTGGCGCCCTCCCCGTCCTTCACCGGCATGCCCTTCAACATGCCCTCCGGCCTCGCAATCGGCCCCAGCGGCGAGATGTTCGTCTCCGACGGCTACGGCGGCCACCGCGTTCACAAGTTCAGCGCAGACGGCGAGTTGCTACTGTCGTGGGGCAGGCAGGGCACCGGCCCCGGCGAGTTCGCCCTCGTCCACAACGTCTGGGTAGACAGGGACAGCCGCGTGCTCATCTGCGACCGCGAGAACGACCGCATCCA
>JAAXHY010000518.1 GCA_012270665.1 Dehalococcoidia bacterium | reverse complement strand
GCCCCCAGGTCGTTGACTATCTTCACCACGGACGGCGCGAGTATCCTGACCACCTCAGTAGTAGGCAGATCCACTCCGGTCTCAGTGTAGGTATGCTGTGGAGTGGGTTCAGGTTCAGGTGTAGCGGTCGGAATCGGCGTCGGAGTATGTGTCGGCGCGGGAGTGGCCGTCGGGAGTGGCGTCGAAGTATGTGTCGGCGCCGGCGTAGGCGTCTGGGTCGGAGTAGCTGTCGGCTGCGACGTTGCCGTCGGTATGGACGTACTGGTAGGGACGAGCGTCGGCGATGGAAGAAGAGGCTGCGTCGGCGTTGGCTCCGCTCGTGCGGCGGCGAGAGGCATGGCAGTCGGTATCGGAGCGGGAGCGGGCTCGCCGCCGCATGAGATCGTCAGGATGACCGCGATAAATGCTGTTGACAGTGTTGCGAGGCAGGTCTTCATTGGATTGAACTTCTTACAACTACCGTCATACCCGTGAGAGGAGACCTTTGAACAACCACTGTCATACCCGTGGAAACGGGTATCCAGGGGCGGGGAGGACATTGTATCCAGTTGTATCCATCTGTGTTTTCCGAGTCCCGTCACTGTATTCAGGATAGTCCGGTATGTACTATGTATAACGTCTGGACATAACCTAGGTTACAGAGAGTATAGCAAGGCGGTGAGTATGCCACTTGACGATCTGGCAAGATTCAATCAAGAGCGTTGGAACGAATTGGCGCGAGAGGGGATCCAGTACGCGACGCCATACCTCGATTTGGATGAAGACACGGCGCGGGAGTTGGTGGACCCGGGGGGCTTCATCGGAGACGCGCGCGGACTCGACGTCCTGTGCCTCGCGGCGGGCGGAGGTCAGCAGACGGCGGCCTTCGGCCTGCTTGGGGCGAACGTCACGTGCATAGACCTGTCGGAGGAACAACTCGAACGGGACCGCGTTGCTGCTGACCACTACGGCCTGGAATTAAAGACCGCGCAGGGCGACATGCGCGACCTGTCCATGTTCGGCGAGGAGGCGTTCGACGTCGTGTGGCACGGGCACTCCCTGAATTTCGTGCCGGACGCCCGGACGGTGTTCGGCCAGGTGAGGCGGGTGTTGAGGGAAGGCGGGTTCTACCATCTGTCGTGCTGCAACCCGTACTTCCACGGCATAGACGAGGAGGAGTGGAACGGAGACGCCTACCCGCTCAGAAACAGGTACGAAGAGGGCGAGGTCATCTATCCGACGGGAGACGAGTGGACGTTCACTGCGCCCGACGGGTCCCCGCGCCGTGTCCGGGGCCCCAGAGAGTTCAGGCACAGCATGGAGACGCTTCTGAACGGGCCCATCGAACTGGGATTCACGCTGCTTCAGATGAGTGAAGACGCCCATTTCGACCCGGAAGAGGACTTGGCGCCGGGGACATGGAAGCACCTCCAATCAATCGCGCCACCCTACCTGGGATTCTGGTGGCGATATGAACCGAGGACTTAGCGGTTCGCAGGATTGTGATGTCTATGGGTCGTCCTTTATCCAGGATATTCTGAAGCCGTCCATGATGGTATCGATCTCATCCAGGTCGTCGGGAGTCAGGCGCCAGTCGGCGGCCTTGGCATTGTGATAGACCTGCTCCGGCGACTTCGCTCCGACGAGCGCTGAGGAAACGGCGGGATTGGCGAGTACCCACGCTATCGCGAGCTGTACTATGTCCCGTCCCTGGTCTCGCGCCCAGGCGTCCAGACGCTGGGCGACGGCGTAAGCCTGCTCGAACAATTCTCCCCTGAAGAAGTTGAACAGCCTGCGTTCGTCGTCCGAGGCGAAGCGATGCCCGGGCTTGTGCTTGCCGGCGAGTACGCCCTTGGAAAGCACGGAGTGGGGTATCACTCCGATGCCGCTTCGCAGACAGTGGGACAGCACGTCATCCTCGAGGTCGCGCCACATCATGTTGTAGCGAGGCTGCGAACTGTGGATGGTCGCGTACTGCATGGCCTCCCGCGTCTGTTCCGGCGAAAAGTTAGACACGCCTATGTATCGTATCTTGCCGGAATCTCGCAGTCGCGCGAGATTTTCCATCGTGTCGGCGATGGGCCATTCGGACGACGGGCTGTGGAGTTGGTACAGGTCTATATAGTCGGTGCCGAGAGTGCGGAGGCTGTTTTCGACGGCGCGCGTCATGTGCTCGGCTGAGTGATCGCTGCCGGAGAGTTTGGTCGCCAGAAACGCCTCGTCCCGCCTGCCCCTGATCGCCTTGCCCACGACGGTCTCGCTGGTCTGGTATCCCTCGGCGGTATCTATGAAAGTCATCCCGACATCGAGGGCGGCCCTGACGGCCGCGACGCCCTGCTCCTCCGGCGCCTCGCCCAGTCCTCCGCCCACAGGCCATGCCCCGAAAGCCACGACTGATACAAGCGGACCGTTCCTGCCGAGTTGACACTTTTGCATAGACGCTGACACTCCTTTGTCTGAATCGGAATTTGCCGGATGTGGGGATTCTCTATTGCAATAGGCTATAATCAAGTTGAAGAGGTAATCATGACTACCATCAGTACAATACACGATCTGCATCGCATCCTGGTAGAACACCCGGAGTGGCGGAGCGAGTTGAGGCGGATTCTACTGACAGAAGAACTTCTGGAACTGCCTCAGCGTTTCGCGGAATACGCAAAAGCCACAGACGA
>JAAXHY010000333.1 GCA_012270665.1 Dehalococcoidia bacterium | reverse complement strand
ATAGGCAGGATGAAGCATTACCGACGTGTATTTTCCAGATTCGACAAGTTGGCAGACAGATATCTGAGCTTTCTGCAATTCGTCGGCTCTATGATATGGCTGAAATGAATTGTCAACACAACCTAGAACTGGAACCCGTGAGATAGAGGAGATTTTTGGTTCACGCGTTTTTGAATTTCCCAAATCATACAAACTCACTCGGGATCTGATTATTCAAGGATGTCCTGATGATGGGATCGTTTTAGACTTCTTCGCTGGTTTAGGCACAACGGCCCAAGCCGTCCTAAACCTGAATAAAGAGGACGGCGGCAACCGGAAATTCATCCTAGTCGAATGTGAGGACTATGCCGATGCGGTCACCGCTGAGCGTGTCCTGGTTCTCACGTCGACTTGCGGACGTGACACCGAATGCATGGCAAGCTGCGCGACTATCTCGCCAATTGATAGACAGATTGCGAGCCAACGAAGAATCGGACGACCACATCTACGACCGGCGTTCTTATCTAGCCTACGCCTTGCGCGAGCACATCAAGAACGAGGTGGAAAAGCAGGCGGAGCGTATTTTTCGGGATAAACTGTCTGATGTTGAGATTCGCTTCGACCTCGAGGCGGGACGGCCGAATTTCAAAATGGTCCAAAGCTATAAACTGCCTGTCGCGGTTAATGACCAGACTCTCCAGTTCTATGGCAGGCAGTTGGAAATGAGCCTTTTCGAGCCTGTGTTCGACCGTCATTTCGACAGCGATCTGGAACGTAGTTTCGCACGCTACCTGGACGAACAGAAGGCTCTCAAATGGTGGCATCGCATAGCTGTGCGGCAAGGCGGGGACTACTATCTTCGGGGGTGGAAACAGGAACACATCTGGCCGGACTTCGTAGCCATGGCGTGGCAGTCCGAAAACGAGCCTCACCTTCTGGTATTCGAGACCAAAGGCGAGCATCTGAGAGGGAATGAGAATACGGACTATAAGCTCCGCGTGTTCGAGACACTTGAGAACGCCTTCAATGTTGGATATATGACAATATGCGACGGTCCGGCTAAGGGCACGTTCAAGCTCATATTCAGTGAGGAAGAGTTCCCGGTAGCTCTAGCTAATCTGAAGGACAGCTACAATGCTAACGGAGGCTAGAGTTCTATCACGGCGGCGGTGTGGAGGATTCGTGTGAGGACCAGGGTCGGCCTTTTGCTACGCGCTGTGGGCGGCGGTCGGCAGCGCGCGCAATGAATTTCCTACCTGCCGTTCAGCGACTGCGAGATCGAATTGGGTTTGGAGGTTCAGCCAGAACTGGGGTTCGACGCCGAACCAGTGCCCGAATCTAAGCGCCGAGTCGCTGGTCACGGAGCGTTTGCCCGCGATGATCTGACTGATCCGGTTGGGCGGCACATTGATCTGACGCGCGAATTCGGCTTGGGACACACCCAACGTCTCAAGTTCATCTTTAAGAATCTCACCCGGATGAACTGCGCGCATCAACATGATGATCATGTCCTCCTCGATCTCAATGATAATCAACAATCTCGACTTCGGTTGGCACCGAACTGTCAGTCCAGGCGAAGCATATACGCCATTGTCGGTTGATTCGGATGGAATACTGTCCTCGTCGGTCGCCTCTGAGGGCTTCCAAGCGGTTGCTTGGCAACGATCTCAATGTGTCCAGAGAAGGAGCGGCATTCAGAATTGATAGTCGTCTGGCGGCCTGCCGTTCAAACCATTGAAATGCCGCTACGAATTCTCCGGAGGCGAAGCGCTCAGTTCGTCTGTCCCTGTAACTGAGAATCATGCCCATTGATGATACAAGCCATTAACGCCGGACGTCAAACGTCATTCCGACCGTCGCCGCTATTCCCTAATCCGGTGTTTTGGGCGATAATCCGCTGGCAATGGAAGGGGAACAGTCTTCGAGGGTCAGGTGGACGGGTCTGGTCGCGGCGGCGTCCGGGGTGTTTCTGACCGCGCTGGATATTACGGTGAACGTCGCGCTTCCGGATATTACGGACAGCTTCGGCACGGACGCCGTTACGATCCAGTGGATAATCATCTTCTACGTGGGCAGCAGCACCGGGATGCAGCTCGGGCTCGGGGGAGCGGCGGACGCATTCGGCCTGAAGCGGATGTTCCTGCTGGGGCTCGTGTCGTACATGGTGGCGGTTCTGGCCATCGGACTGTCGGACAGCCTAGCGCTCGTGTTCGGTCTGAGAGTATTCCAGGCGGTCGGGAACGGGCTGCTGATAGCGCTCGGTCCGGCGATAGTCACCAGCCTGTTTCCGGCTGAGTTCAGGGGTCGGGCGCTGGGGATCATGGCGGCGCTGGGGACACTGGGGATGATAAGCGGCTCTCTCGGGGGCGGCGCGCTGGTGGACGCGCTGGGATGGCGCGCTATCTTTCTGGCCCGGGTTCCGTTGTGCCTGCTGGCAATTGGGTTCTCGGCGTTCTTCCTCAGAGTTCCGGGCGGAGGCCCAACAGATTCGCGCTTCGACCTGCTGGGTTCGGTCGCGCTGTTCGTATCGGTCGGGTCGCTGATACTCACGTTGTCGCTAGGGGGGCGGAACGGCTGGACTGAAGTCTATGTGATCGCACTGGCGCTGACAGCGGTATGCGGATTCGGGGCGTTCGTCGTCGTGGAGCGCAGGGTGTCCAATCCGGTCATGCAGCTTTCGCTGCTGAAACACAGGCTGCTCGCGCCGGCGCTGGCGGTCTCGCTGCTGGTGTTCGTTTCGACGTTCGTGAACTGGTTCATACTGCCATTCTTCGTGATAGAGTCGCTGGGGGCCAGCGCGAGCGTGTGGGGGCTTCTGCTGATGCTGATGACGGTAGCCAACTCGGTGTCGGCGCCGGTCGGAGGCTGGTTGTCGGACCGCGCCAATCCGGCCTACACGATAACAGCTTCGGTAACGGTTTCTACGCTGGCTATGTTCGTCATGTCGAGGCTCGGAGAGGGCTCGTCGGTCGTGTCGGTGGGATTGGGTCTGGTGATGGTCGGCGTCGGGACGGGGCTTTTCCAGACGTCCAGCGCGAACCTGATAATGGGGAGCGTGCCGCCGGATCGTCTGGGAATGGGTGGCGGGATAATGGGTCTGGCGCGGGGGCTGGGAACGGTGTCGAGTGTGGCGATAATGGGCGCGGTGTTCGCGGCGCGAGAGTCTACGAGAGCAGAGTTGGTGACGCCGGAGGATGCCTTCATACTGGCGTTCCGGGATACGTACCTAGTCGCGGTCGCGCTGGCGGCGGTGGCGGTTCTGGTATCGTTCTCACTGTGGCCGTGGGTGACGCACAGGTTATCCCGGTGAACGTCCTGCCCAGACGCTTCTACTATGGGTGGCTGGTCGCGGGCGCCGCTTCGGGGATACAGTTCGCGAATGCCGCGACCGCCATCGGGATTCTGACGGTGTTCGTGATTCCGATGAGCGAGGAATTCGGCTGGAATCGCACGGAAGTCGCGGGGGCAACGAG
>JAAXHY010000234.1:1159-1779 GCA_012270665.1 Dehalococcoidia bacterium | reverse complement strand
GCGCTCGACAGCGAGGACAACCTCTACCTCGCCGACGATTTCCTCCAGCGAATCACCGTCTATGACCGCGACGGCGGCGTGACCGCCACCTGGGGAACGCAGGGCACGGCGGACGGAGAGTTCGACGGCATATCAGGCCTCCTGTTCGACGAGGATGACAACCTGCTGCTGGTAGATCATCGCAACAACAGAATCCAGAAGTTCACAAAGGACGGGCAGTTCCTCGACAAGTGGGGCGGCCCGGGCAACGGCGACGGCGAGTTCGATCTTCCCTGGGGAATCAGCCAGGACAGCGAAGGATACCTGTACGTGGCAGACTGGCGCAACGACCGCGTCCAGAAGTTCACGCAGGACGGCGAGTTCGTAGCCAAGTTCGGCGAGTCCGGCGACGGCGATGGGCAATTCAACCGTCCCTCCGGTCTGGCAATTGACTCCGACGGCAATATGTACGTGGCCGACTGGGGAAACCAGCGCGTTCAGGCCCTGGACTCCGAGGGCAACTTCATCCAGTCTCTGCGCGGCGACGCGATACTCGGCGAATGGGCCGTCGAATACCTCAACGCCAACGCCGACGAACTTGAGGCCCGCTCCAAGTTCGTCCCGGTCTTCGAGGTGGACAC
>JAAXHY010000234.1:0-1119 GCA_012270665.1 Dehalococcoidia bacterium | reverse complement strand
TCTATGTCCTCGAAACCAGCCGACACCGCTTCCAGGTTTACGAAAAGGCGGATGGATGACCCTCACCGAAACACATAAGCGCACCGCCCAATCGCTCATCCAGCAGTCCGAGAAGCATTTTCGAGAAGGAGATATGCCCAGCGCGTCCAAGAGCGCTTGGGACGCTGTGGAATGCTATCTCGATGCCGTCGCTGAGCAGCGAGGATGGGACCACAAGACATACCTGGATCTATCTCGCGTCCTCACTCGTCTGGCAGAAGGAAGCAACACTCCACGGCGGATGCGCCTCATGTTCCTGCGCATGACAGGCTTGCATGCCAACGCCTATGAGGACTGGTATAGCTCTAAGATGGTCAAAGACAGTATAGAGGAAGCCAAAGAATTGATAGACATGTTGGAGAGGGTCTAGGTGCAAGAACACTGGATAACGACCTCAGAAAGACACCTGGAACTCAGCCTCAGGTTCATCCCACATGCCAATGAACTGTTTGAAAAGGGCAACATGCCGGAGGCTTCAGAAATGGCTTGGGGCGCGGCGGCTCACTGTCTGAAATCTATAGCCAAGCGCCGCGGATGGCGAAACAGGACACACGGAGACTTATTTCGCGTTGTCGACCGCCTATCGGACGAATCTGACGCTCCCGATAGCATCGGGACTATGTTCAGAAGCGTGAATAGCTTACACGCCAACTTCTATGAGGATTGGCTGGATGACAATGCGGTTCTTGATGGAATCGAGGAAGCCAAAGAGTTCGTAGCCAGGCTGGAAAGAGAATTCTCCATATAGATATACCATCGCAAATCTGATAGCTTATAGCTGACAACCGACAGGAGGAAATGCCGGTATGGGTGAAGCAAAGAACAGAAAACTGGTTGTGGTACAGCTCTCCGGGGGCAATGACTACCTGAACTGCGTCGTGCCTTATACCAACCCGGAATATATAGACAACCGGCCCAACGTCCGCATCGAACAGGAAGATGTGATCCCCATAGACGATCAGTACGGATTCAACCCTGCCATGGGACCAATCAAGGAACTCTACGATGATGGCAGGGTCGCGATCATCCACGGCGTCGGCTACCCCGTGCCCAACAGGTCCCACTTCCGCTCCATGGACA
>JAAXHY010000318.1 GCA_012270665.1 Dehalococcoidia bacterium | reverse complement strand
GGCAGTATCCCGTCCGAACTGGGCAGTCTGTCCAACCTGACATCACTGTGGCTAGACGGCAACCAGTTAACTGGGTGCGTCCCCGACGCCTTGCGGGATGTGTCGTTGTACGACCTCGATCTGCCCTTCTGCGCCCCATAGCCGAATCAGCCCTAAAAGACGCGCTCCCGACGTGATGGATGTCGGGAGCGCGTCGTCGCCATCATATTCCAGACGCCGCCATGACATCCACCCCATCCCGCGTCACCAGAACCAGGTCCTTCACCTGCGCCACCAGCGTCCTGTCGAACGGATCCTGTGATACATCGGCAGCCTGCCCGCCAATTCCGCATGGTCGAAAGTGATGAAAAGCCGAACAAAACGCGCCCGGTCTATCTGAATGTCTAGGTCATCAGGCGCTTCCCCGCCTCCTCTATATCTATTCGCGTCACGACCTCCCACTGCTCTGCCAACCCCCGGCTCCGGCGCGCCACACACCAGACACCCCTTCCCAATTCCTAACTGACACTCACTCCGCCGTCCCCGTATATTCCCGCTTCACAAGTCCCCAATCTATCTCGTACCCCAGGCCCGGCTCCGTCGGCGCGTGAACCACGCCGCCCGTCATATCAATATCGTTCACCAGCCCGTACATATTATCTCCGGTACACGGAAAGAACTCGAAGAACTCGCAGTTCGGCACAGCCATCGTGATGTGCAGATTCGCCACGTTGTTCAGCGAATTCCCGCCGTGATGAATCTCGCACTTCATGTTGAACCCCTCCGCCAGGTGACACAACCGCACCATCGGAGTGATACCGCCAGTCACCGCCACGTCGCCGCGCAGGATGTCCGTCGCGTACTGCGTGATCCAGGACGTCATTCCGTAATATCTGCCCGGAGCGTACTCCGTGGACATGATAGGAATATCCAGCTTCTGGTGCAGCTTCACGTAGTTGTAGATGTCCTCCTCCACCAGCGGGTCCTCGTACCAGTAGTAATTCAGCTCCTCGATGGCCCTGCCGACCCGCATCGCGTCCTCGTACTGGTACGCCCACATCGAGTCCAGCATCAGCTTCATGTCGTCGCCCACCGCCTCCCGCACAGCCTGGCATATCTCGATGTCATACATCGGATCCCCGTGCGGATGGATCTTGTGCGCCGTCCAGCCCATCTCCTTGAACCGTATCGCCTCCTCCGCGTACTCCTCCTTCGTCTCCCAGTACGCCGTGCTCGAGTACACCGGAACAGAGTCCTTGCACGTCCCAAGCAGCCTGTGAATCGGCTGTCCCGCTATCTTCCCATTGATGTCCCAAAGGCAGATGTCAATCGCCCCGATCACATACGTCGAGACCGACCGGTTCATCTTCCACATATCCCACCAGATAGCCCCGATGTCCTGCGGATTCCGCCCCATCACAATCGGCTTGATGAACTCGATCAGCCCTGGCGCGAAGTGATTCGCCCCCATCCGCGACGACCCCAGGAAAGCGTTCCCATTCACACCCTCATCCGTCTCCACCGTAACGATCCCAAGCTGCCGCGTATCCCCGAACGTCGTCCCCACCCCCGTCTTCCACGGCTCCGACCTCCAGTTGAACATCTCCACCTTCACATTCGTTATCTTCATGCCAAATACCCTTTCGCTCCTATCTCAAATCGAATAACTGAGGCCGTCTCAGCCTCACGCGATTCTAACAGAGTCCCTTACGGTAGCCCTCTTCTGACCGCTATTTATCTTTCAGCCCTTAAAGGCATACCATGTTACAATGGCCACGATCCACCTCAGAAACACGGGCCATGTAAGCCAAAAAGAAGGACATATAGTCCTCAGCATGGCAATGTACGAGTGCGCGCGACGAGACGGAAGCCGCGCGCTGGGGACGTATTAACGCCAACTCAGGCGAGCTCAACGATATAGGCATAGGTGATTTGAATGACTCTCAGCATAAAGGCCAGATTCACCGATGGTGTCCTGACACCACTGGAACCAATTGACCTTGAAGACGGCGCTGAGGTGACGCTGCGCATCGAAAACGGATCCCAGGACAGCGAAGTTGCCCTTGAGCCGGAAAATGGTCAGATGGTTGCTCCAAATACTGCGTCCCTAATCCAAATGTTTGAAGAACTCCGAGGATCCGTATCTGACGACGGGTGGGACAATCTTCCAACCGATCTGTCCAAGAATATTGATCACTACCTCTACGGCGCTCCGAAGGAGAGCGATTCGTGAGGGAAATCTTCGCCGATAATGGCTATTGGGTCGCCATGGTCAGGTCCGATGACGCTCTGCATAGTCGAGTGACAAGTGTATCAGAAGATATATCCGACTACCGGATAGTTACGACTGAACTGGTTCTTGTCGAGTTCCTAAACGCAATGAGCAAGGGTGGACCGACCGGGCGCGGACTCGCCTCAGAAACGGCCCTGAGACTTGAGAATGACCGGAATGTAGTGGTCGTTGAGCAGACCGGCGCCCAGTTCGCCGCAGCCCTTGAGAGATTTGCCTCTCGTCTGGACCAACGTTGGAGCCTCACCGACTGCGCCAACTTCTTGGTGATGGAACAGCGTGGCATCACGGAAGCCCTGGCTTACGACCGCGACTTCGAGCAGGCCGGGTTTACCGCTCTCCTGCGCGAGAGCTGACCGACCACCACACTCCAAACCATTCTATTGCAATCTCACCCCAACCCCACCTCAGCCCGCGCCTCTTCCACCGTCATCACACCCGCCGACACGTAGATGCTTATCCTCCTCGCCCGCTCCGTCTCCGACTCCCGCAGCGCCTCGATATTCGACGTATCGAACTCCGCCACCAGCGACGCCTCCCCGAACATCGGCAGCAGACGCTCCCTCAGCGTCTCCTCGAAGAAACTCAACTCCGGCACGATGCACGTCTCCCAGAACATCCGCCGCGTCGTCTCGATATTCGCGTAAGTCGCCCTCTCCAGGTCGTGCAGCAGCGGCTTCGGAACATTGAACACCCGCGCCACGTCCTCCACCGTCCAGCGCAGCGTGTTCAGATACTCCATATCCTTTGGAGAAAACCCCACCTGCGACGCCTTCAGTCCCGCGCCGATGATTGCCGGCCTCAGCTTATTGTCCGGTCCGCGGTGCCGCGACTCCCATGTCTCATAGAGCGCGTCCACCTGATCTTTGCTGAGCACTCCATCCGTCTCGAGTACCACGCCGGGCGTGGCGTCGTTCCCGATACCCGACCGATTCCCCAGCAAGGCGTCCCTTCCCATATCCACCGATAGCTGCACCGGCCTGATAGGAGACAGCCCGCCATACTCGTGTAGAGGATTGAAATAGCGCAGCCGCACCATCTCGTCCGGCGCGAACCCCACCGGCTCCCCCGAAGGCCCGGTATAAACGTACCCGCGAATGTACTCCCGCTCGTCCGGCACGATCCGCACCCTGTCAGGACGCAGCGGCCACAGCTCGAACGGAGTTCCTGCCTCGTCCCGCTCCACTGCCCAGTACGCCTCGCCCCACAGGTTCAGGTACGTCTCAGTCGCCCGCCAAAGGTCGCCGCCCGTCCAGTGTGGATTCGCCCTGTCCAGAAGTTCCTGCGCCGGATGCTCGTGTCCGACCCACTCCCTGCGCGACTGCCCATTCACCATAGAGACCCGGTACACCTTCAGACCGGGCCGCGCAACCGCGTCCGCCCTCAGCTTGATAGCCGCGTACACCGGCGCCGACTTCACGAAATAGTCCGCGTAGCTGACATCCTCCTCGCCTTCGCCCCTGTACAGCCCGAACGGACCCATTGCCCCGTCCCGCGACAGCGCCGACGAGGGACCGCTCTCGGCCTCCCTCTTCCCGCGCCCCAGGTATCTCCGCATCCACTCCACAATCACACCGCCGGCGCCATTCCGATCTCCAATCAGTCTCATCCCCGAAATTCCTCCCACTTCTTGCGTACAGAATAAATGTTCTCTCTACAAGATAAGGCATCCATCCCGTTGCGTCAAGAGGAACTTTTCTGGCCCAGTGACCAAGATACTGAAAACTATGAAGCCAAGGCAGCCTGTAAGCCGAGTTCTGTATCCGCAGACAGCGGACGGCGATCATCTATCTGGGCCTGCCGTTGCCGACAGGCTCTTGCGGCCAACCCGGGGATGGGCCGGACACCCGTAACTCCCCCTATTCGGCCTTGCTTCGGATGGGGCTTGCCTGGACCCCCGCTGTTGCCAGCGGAGCGGTGATGCTCTTACCTCACCTTTTCACCCTTACTCGCCTTAGGCGAGCGGTCTGTTTCTGTGGCGCTTTCCGTCGGGTCGCCCCGCCCCGCCGTTAGCGGGCATCCTGTCCGGCGAAGCTCGGACTTTCCTCCACTCCGACCGAAGCCGGAGCGGCGACCGCCCGGCCGCCTTGGCAACCTAAGTGTACAGCCAACCCTCTGAAAACTGAATACTGATAACTAACGATTCACCCCATCGTCGCCCACGACAGCAGCGCGTGCTTCACCCGCTCCGGCAGAACCCGATTCCCCACCGCCACAGCCCACGCCTCCGCGCTCACCGGATACCTGAACGACGGCCTCCGCGCGCTTATCGCCCTCTCGATAACCCTCGCCACCTTCACAGGATCAGCCGCCAGCCGCTCGAACCGATCATGCCGCTCATCATACCGCCGAATGTATGGAGCGTACACAAGAGCCGGATCCCCGGACCGAGCCGCTTTCAACTGGTTCTTCTGAAAATCCGTCGCGAACCACCCCGGCTCCACCAGCGACACCCGTACCCCGAACGGCTCCACTTCCGCCCTCAGCGACTCGCTCAACCCCTCCAGCGCGTACTTGCTCGACACATACGCCCCGTTGAACGGCGTCCCGATCCTGCCCAGCACCGAACTTATATTCACGATTCGCCCCGACCCCCGCGACAGCATCCCGGGCAGAACCGCATTGATCATCCGCGCCGCCCCGAAGAAGTTCGCCTCGAACTGCATCTTCAACTCATCCATCGAAAGACTCTCCACCGGCCCCCACACCCCGAACCCGGCGTTATTCACCAGCGCGTCGAATCCCTCGAACTGCTCGATCAGCCCGCGCATGACCGACTCCACCGACTCGTCCGAATTCACATCCATCTCCACCCCCCACACCCTCAGCCCGCGCCGCGCCGCGTCATCGAACAAACCCGCCAGCCTCTCCAGCGCCCGGCTCGTCCCCACAACCGTGTACCCCTTCTCCGCCAGGCGCAGACACGTCACCCTCCCAATCCCCGAAGAAGCCCCGGTAACCAGCGCCGTCTCGATTAGTCTGTCAGCCATCAAAATCCTTCCATCCGCACGCATGGGCTTGACCTATGCGGCATATATGTTCTATTAGCGCATTGCGAACTAATGTATCGCCCTTGGATTTCAGCCATTTCACAACTTATACCAATTCGGGCTAATGACCATGAAGGGAGTTTGGCCTGAGTGAGCAGTGGTATTCAAAATCATCTCAACTATCATGGTGCCGTCAAGCTAGAATGGTATAACGGTGTTGAAATCTTATAGGATGCTGGGCTGTTCACGAAATAGTCGAGGGAAGGCGGACCTATATATCCAGACTCGGCTTTGTATGACCGGGCACATATACAGATTGCCGTACGCAACCCCGCCGCCTGCATCCGGCGCGTTTGGCGTGATCGCGGAGCCTTACAGGAGAGGTGATGATGGTCAACCCTCAAGAAGCTCGGAGAATCCTGGATGAACATTTCGATCAGATCACGCTTGATGAGTTTGAGGCAAGACGTGACAAGTATGTTGTCAAAGAGAACGAGCTATTGCGGCCGTTTGCGGGTTCATCTGAAGAATCGTCAATGATTCTTTATCAGCGTGATGCCGCGCCGTTGAGCCTGAACGCATACTTAGCGTCTGCCCTCACGGATTTGACCGAGAAGGAGCGGCTCCATCTCGTCGCGGTTTACAATATCGTGAACTCGGTCTGTAAGGACCTTGAGATTGATTTATACGAACCCAGAAAGGCAATCGCCCCGGTCGAACATCCCGATGTGAAAGCAAACGACATGTACAACATGGATAGGGAACGAGCGCTTAGAAGCGACCTCTTGGTTCACGTCGCTGATTTCGCCAGCGCTGGCGCGGACGAGGAACCGGATTTTGCCCGTTCAGCGCTCATCCCAATAATCCTGATAGCTTATGGCGATACACGAGTCAGCAGGATGATAACAGGCATACCCGCGCTTAACCTGATGATCGCCTACACGAGCCTGGATGACCTGAGAGATGAACTCCGAGCCCGTCTGACAGAGATACGTCCTATCCTCGAACAGAGAAAACTCGCCTTTTCCAATTTTGAAAAGAACATGGTTGGCAACAAGATAAAGATCACGCGTCAAGAATCGGGACTCACCAGAGAGGATGTGGCGTCCCACTCAGGAGATGTCCTCACAGTTGAAAGAATTCGTCAAATCGAAGGGAGTCCCGACAATATATCCAATCCCGCGCTCATGGAGTTGCGAACTCTTGCCGCAGTCCTCAAGACCACGGTCGCCGACCTGGTTGAACCTGACCTAGATGAGCGAATGATTGCGCTTCTGAAGGAATGGATGCTCAAAGGAGTGGCCGCTCGCTTCCCAATGAATGAGAGAGACCAGAGAACTGTGCTGAGGCGCATCCTGTATCGAGTGCTCGAAAGCACAGAGGAAGACCCAGTGATATATAGCGACTGATACGTCTCCAACCTGGAGACCGATCCATCCGTCAGCTACCAACTCAAAGACGCCTGGAACCAAATCGCCCAAACCTGGATGCCTTCCCGCGCCACTACCAGAATAGTCCCGCCCTCTTCCACCATACTCCCCTCCATCATGGTCATCCTTTCATCCCGTAAATCCCGCCTCAGACAAGGACGATTATGGTAGAATTTGAAGACATACTATCCCGCGCCCATTTCTGGGCGCGGGTTTGTTGACTCGATTCCATACGAAAGGAGGCTCCCCAAGTGGACATAAAGATTCTGTCCAGAAACTTGGACCTCAACCCAAACGCCGAAGACTACGTGCAGAAGAAATTCAACCGCGTCCTGCGTCACCTCCCCAACATGGACGATGCCGTCCTCGAGCTCTCCCGCCGTTCCTCGCGCTCCGCAGGAGACCGCGTTCACGCCCAGATGACCCTCAAGATAGGCGGATACACCCTGCGCGGGCAGGAGAGCGGCGTCAACCTCTTCGCCGCCGTGGACTCCGTAACCGACATCGTTGACCGTCAGATCCGACGCTTCAAGGGCAAGGTCTACCGCTCGCAGAAGGGCAGACGAGACCGCGCCGGAATGAGAGACATCCCTCTCGACGCCATCATAGAAATGCCCGAATCCGCCGAAGAGGAAGCCATCGAAGACATCGGAGAAGTCGTCCGCACCAAGCGCTTCACCATGACCCCAATGTCCGTCGAAGACGCCATCCTCCAGATGGAGATGCTCGGACACAACTTCTTCCTCTTCTTCAACACCGATACCAACGAATACAACGTCGCCTACCGCCGCGACGACGGCGACTACGGCCTCATCGAACCCGAACTCGTCTAACCACGGAGACCCAAATGACCACCCTCCAGGACCGTGACCCCAGCGTGGCCGACGCCATCGAAAGCGAAATTCGCCGCCAACGCGAGAACATCAACCTCATAGCGTCCGAAAACTACGCCAGCCGCGCCGTCCTGGAGGCTCAGGGCTCCGTATTCACCAACAAGTACGCCGAGGGATACCCCGGAAGACGCTACTACGGAGGCTGCGAGTTCGTGGATGTGGTCGAGCAACTCGCCATAGAC
>JAAXHY010000339.1 GCA_012270665.1 Dehalococcoidia bacterium | reverse complement strand
TTATGACCATCATGAAGCCCGCGACGTTCGACAGAAGCCAGAGGCCCATGATAGCCCAGCGTTGTCTCATCGGGTTCGTCATCTGTGTCAAGGGCGGAACAACAACAATTTAAGTCCGACGATAACTGGACTAATGATTGGAGTTCGAGGGTCACATTCGTCCGGGCGAATAGTTGTCAAGCTCTACCATAAGACTGCGGTCGCACAGGTACATCGTAGCCAATCTTACGCCAGTCCAGTCCGTCCTGATCCTGTAGTATCTAAGCCAATCCCTATGTTTCACCGACTCTCGCCAATGCCCGCTTTCGGAGACAGGTGTTCCGCCACTAGATTAAGCAGCTGGAATTGCCTCAAACTCTGAGACTGGGCAGGGCGAGGTGCGATGGCGTCGAATCCACCTCCCTACGTCAGGTGGGGCAAAACCTCCTCGACGCACCTCCTGAACTGAGCCTGTTGGTCCCAGCTTGGGAAACGCAGCAGTATATCTGAGGCGCCCGCGTCAACAAATCCCTGAAGCTGTTCGACACACTGCTCAGGAGGGCCGCAGGCCACCCAACCCTCTACATCCTCCTTGGAGAAGATCTGGGGGGAGTAGTAGCCATCGAGGTATCTCTTTGATTCCTCGACTGCAGCGGCGCGGTCCTCGTTGATGTTGATGTTGTAGTACAGGGCACAAGGCAAGTCGTCAAAGCTCCTGTCATAGTCGGCCGCGTACTCCAGTATCCGACCTCGAAGCTCTGCGAAGTCAGCGGGGGGCCAAGCGGTCGTCATCCAACCGTCTCCGAGCCTGGCAACCCTTCGCAGGTTGCGCTCTGTTACGCGGGCATTCCCGTCTCTGAGTCTCGGAGTGCCTATTACCCAGATCGGCGGCGGCTCCTGCACTGGCTTGGGCTCCACGAATGCCTCGTCCAGCTCGTAGAATCTCCCCTTGAATGTAACGCTTTCCTCGGTCCAGAGCTTACGCATGATCGTTATACCCTCTTCCAGCCTTGGTCCCCGCTCCCTGTTCGTAATGCCCATATTATTCAGTTCGATTCGAGCAAGGTTTTGGGACTCCGGAACGCCCATACAAGCTCCCATTATCATGCGGCCGTTAGAGAGTTGGTCCAGACTAGCCCACTGGTAGGCCAGCACGATAGGGTGTCGCGACGGGAAACTTGCCATACAGGCGGGCCCGATCCTCACCGACTTGGTCCGAGCAGCGATTCCGGCCATCAGGACTATCGACTCCAACCTGGGCTTAGCCATAATCTGGTCGCCGACCCAGACGTGAGCGAAAGCACCCGAGGAGTCGGCGACTTCCGCCATTTCGATGAGTTCGGCTGGAGTTGTTAGCCCCAGCAACACTCCCCTATTCGACAGCGTCAGACCAAACCTCGCTGAGTTTGCCATGTAGTATCCTCCCAAGGCCCGGTTCTGGTTTCTAAACGACTCCGCTTTCGTGGACACCCTCGAACAACAGCCGCTCGACGGTTTGAGGCCGCCCTCGGCCGAATCGGCTGGCGGACCTGTGAGACTGGTTGAGGGACGTGCTAAAAGCGGCCCCGCACTAACTGGCCTGTGCATGCCGAGATCTGCTGGTGAGCCCTTGGCGCATCAGGCCGCAGGGACGCCGTCGCCGGCCGCCATATTGCCCATGCTACAGTTGGCACTCGAATCGGTCAATCGAGTCGTCAAATTGATGGGACGTTTCAACGAGATTCGCGATGTAGGAACTAGCGCGTCGACGTCGTGCCGCAGGGCGATCTGCGAACCGACCTAGCCAGGTCCTAGAGGTGCTCCGACGGAAGGGAGAAATTCCATGCTGACCTACACAACCAAGACTAAGCTCGACGACGGACGGGTCGTTTTCGGGGCAGTCATAACCCCTAAGAGATCCCCTCATGCAGCAAAGGATCCCTGCAGCATTCTATTCGCGGACTGAAGGCTCGGCAAACCGGCGCGGATGTATCTCATGCCTCTGCCATGATGCCCTTGCTATGCGCTCCGGATCGACCCTTCCCGGGAGGGTGGCGCGCTATTCTATTGAACGTGATGTGTAACTCTTCCACGACAGGCAGTGAGTTCGGCCTGCCGCTCGAGCCCACAACCTCGATTTCAGAATGCCTGATGAGCGTCCTAACGTCTCTGGCCGCGGCCGCAAAGGCTGCACGGTCGAAATCATAAACTAGGAGCAGGTCTCGACAGTATGACACTTCTATCCCTCACTGGTTTCCGTCTATTGATCGGACAAGGCGTCTGTGGCTTGGGCTTGCAGAGAGATTCTATAACATAGAAGTGCTCAATCTCCCCGTCGCTGTTCGTTAATCTATCTATTCTCTCCAACAGCCGCTCCTCTTGGACGAGGTTCTGATCATCAGCCTCTGTCCGCCCCAGAACGCGCCATCGGCAGGCTCGCGGAT
>JAAXHY010000385.1 GCA_012270665.1 Dehalococcoidia bacterium | reverse complement strand
CCTCACTCTTCCGAGCAAGGAAACTCTTGTTCAGCGATGTACTCAGAGGCTTCAATCCGAGCTTCAATGGGGCCTCACTCTTCCGAGCAAGGAAACCGCTCGGCTCGGAATCTCGGCGCGCCGCTCGGCTCGGCTTCAATGGGGCCTCACTCTTCCGAGCAAGGAAACAGCGTACGCAGTATATCCGCGGGATAGACTACGAGTGCTTCAATGGGGCCTCACTCTTCCGAGCAAGGAAACTCCATCGCGACATCAACGCCCGTATCGAGAGCTCTGCTTCAATGGGGCCTCACTCTTCCGAGCAAGGAAACAGCCTCTGCGCCTCGAAATACGACCTCCCGAACCCTGATACCGTGTCTTTAACACAAAACCTATCCACGTTCACAATACCCTCCTCCATTTCCATCCCCAAAATAGAATCCACCTCCGACTTTCCCGCCAAAAACCGCGAGCGCTCCATACCTGACCACATCACCACCACACCCCTCGCGGCCCTCGCCCCAACCTCAAACAACCGTAACATCCCGCGCCTCCGGAACCAACTGCCGACCCAGCGTCCGCAGCGACCCGCCGCCTCGACCCTCAGCCGGACCCGTATCAATGATAAGAACCCTATCCTCCTTCATATTGATGATCTCCGTCAGCGACTCCTCCAGCAAAACCCGCTCCTTCCTCGACAGGTCACACGAGAACACCGAATACTGAAGCGGCTCACCGAAACCATTCATCTTCCTGAACGTCAGGCGAAGCCTCTTCGCATTACTCACATCATACGCCACGATATACCGATTCCGCATCCCTCACCTCGTCCTGAACGCCGGATACCTCGGCAGTTCCCCCAGGATATGCCGACCCAGCAGCCGCGCCTGCACCTCCATTATCCGCCGGTAGCTGATCGAATACCCAAACAGCGGATGCGTTATCAGCGTATCCAGACGGCGCTCGAACGCCCGGATCACCGCCTTCCGGCCCGTCTCCGTCAGAGCCACGGCCCCCGACCTCCGCACGAAATCCCCAGGCGCCAACTCCGAATTATTGAACAAAGTCAACGCCGCCGAATCCGCCACTATCGGACGAAACTCCTCCGCCAGGTCCAGCGCCAACGCAGGCTTCCCATACTTCGGCTGATGATAGAACCCCATATACGGATCGAACCCCACCGCGATAGCCGACACCAGCGCCTGCTTTATCAACATCGAATACAAAAACGACAACACCGCGTTCACCGGATCCCTAGGCGGCCTCCGATTCCGAGTCCTGAAATCAAACGCCCCCTCCTCGGATCGGATCATCTCCCCGAAATTCGAGAAATACACACTCGCCCCCGCACCCTCTATCCCCAGCAACGTCTGAAGCGAATCCGCCTTCCGAGCGTTCCGAGACAGCCGCATCAACTCCTTCAACGCCCTCTCCGGTGCGTCAGGATGATTCCGGCGCAGCATAACCCGGCTATTCCGCAGCTTCGCAATCACAAGCTCCCGCGCGATCATCACCGACCCGATCCTGTCCCTCGCAGCCGCGAACTGACGAATCCGCAAATCCACATTCTTATGACCCATCCCCCACGTCACACCCTTCAGCCAGCCGCCATAGCTGAAATGACAAATCGGAATCCCCCGGTCCAGGAACTCCCGCACCGCCTGCGCCGTCACCTGCGCATTCCCGAAAATCGAAACACTCGACACATCCAACAGCCGCGTCTTCGACACCACCTCACCCTTGATACGCACAGTAACATTATCCCCCGACTTCCCAACCACAGCCCCCTGCGCCTGCACATACATCGGCAGAGCGTCATCCCGCGCCGGAGCCATCCGCCGAACATCATCCGGCTTGATCACATACGAACTCCCCCGCAAAAATGACACCTCATCCGGCAGACATATCCCCACCAGCGAACAGCGCGGACACTTCGGACTATCCTCCAGCGGCGGCGGAATCTCACCCAACTCCGACATCCCACGCGCCCCCTCCAGCAACTCCAGCGTCCGAGCCACCAACCCATCATCGAACCGCACCGCCACCCGCCGCTTCGACGCCACAAAATAGATGATACCCTCATCACACTCATACCCATGCGCCCTCAGCAAAAGCCCCTGCACGCACAACTGCGCCCGCTCCGGCTCATACGCCCCCTCAGGCACATTAGGAACCCTCCCACGCTTATAATCCACCGGCGTCGCCCGGCTCCCCTGAGCCTCCACCAGGTCAATCCGCGCGATAGCCCCCAATCCCTCATCCGACAGCAACACAGATCTCGCGTGAATCACCGAATCATCCCCAGAATCCGGCCCGGGCAAACTCCCCGACTCCCGATCCACCCGACGATGCTGAAACCGTCCGTCAATCGTATCCGCGCTATGCGCGAACTCCCCCTGCACCCACTCCAGATAACAAAGCCGAGGACAATACGCGAACTCATTCAACATCCGCGCCGGAACAAGCTCCGCCGCAGCCTTCGGTTGGATAACAGACGCAGCCGCAACCATAATCGAGCCTCCACATCGCCGGGTGTAGGAATATACAGACCTATTCCGACGACATGGAGGCAAACTCGACACTATTCAACTGTTAAGGTGCATCAATCGGAGCCGGCCATAACCCCCAGACCTGCATGGCGGCCTGCTCCAATCGCGAGCGGCCCAGATACGGGTTCTCGAAACTCGATCCGCGCGTGCCAGCCCGGCAGGTGTTTCAGATATTTCGGTCTGCGATAATCGCGAGGATGTTGCGACCCTGGCCAGAACGGCACCATCCGCAGAGTGACGTCCTTGATCCCGTCAACTGAAATGCCAGCCTGCTGAACTGCCTTCAGGAACAGCCTTTCAGCTTTTACTAACTTTCCATCATCGAATCCTGGCAGTATCACCGGGGTTACAGTTGACCATATTCGATGCTCTCCAACATAGCGGTTCACTATCCTACGGGATGCGTTCCGCCACAGTCCGAATAGCTGTCCCCTTTGGTCGCCTCTGCTATCAGTCAATGTCTGACCACCTAACCGCCTGTCCGCCCACCTTGCCCGTGTCCCATCACCGCCATACGGTTCGGCAATCAACAAACGTCGAATCATACCGTCCGCGTGTTGATGACCTATCGTTGGTATCGGAAGGTACGAAAACCTGGGCGGAGTGCGGTCCTCACCCTTCACGTGTCCTGCGAGATAGACCTCGGTATCGTCCCCAAACTCTTCATGGAAGTCGTTCCTGTTCGGCTCACGACAGGCCAGCGAGCGCAACATCCCCGCGACTTCATTCGCTGCTTCCTGCCGAAACGCACAGCCGTCCGGCAACTCGAACGCCACGTATGGCCTATTCGGAAGCTGTGTAGCCCTCACATATCTCACCACGTCGAATTGTGTGAACTTCATCGGAGGGCTGTACATCCCACCTTCCAACTGCGCGCAAAACGACTCATACACTGCTTCAAGGTTTCTTAACGAACCTTCTATCGGCACACGTAGTCTGCCGTCGGTCAGTGTATCTCCAGGATACGGCTGCCACCTTTCACCCTGTAACTGGCCGGCCTGCGCCGCGCTGAGTATCTCCCCATTCCCGACCGCTTGGTCAATCCCCCAGCCCAAAGCCATCAGACAACGCGCCTCACGAGCCATTATCTCCGCGTATGGACGCGAATCGGTCCAGTCTTCTTCCGAAATTCCCCAAAGGTAGTGAATCATCTGACCGCCGTCCTCGGACACCAGGCGATGCGGATGTGCATACTTGGACGTAAGCCTGTCCCGCTGGTCGAATATCTCATCGCTGTCGTTGTTCGGGACGAACAGAGTATGTGACGCTCTCACCCGCTCCGCGCGCGGCGTGACTATCATCGGCGGACTCTGACGCTCCAACCACATGAAGGCGTCAGTGAAATCGCTCCGGACTTGTGTCAACCAACGCGCTTTCCGAGTTCCCGCTCTCGATCCTGCGAGCATCGCCTGAAACGATCTCATCGGCGATGGCGGCCACTCCGGACGCTCTGAATCGCCTTTGCCGTGATACAGCGGATCAAGCAGGGTTACTGAGATGCACAGGTATCGTTCCATCTTGTACTCGCTTTCATCTACCACGTTGCCGGGTCCTGCCTGAGCTTGCTTCTTCTGGTATTCTGATTCGCGCTAAGTAACCTGCGAGCCAGAGCGCTGTCGAAGGTGGCCTGAATCTCTTCCTGCTTAACGCCGAAGTCATCGGCGGCTGAGCCTGCGAACCCTAGTGCCGCGTCGTGTGACAGATCGAAGGAATCTCTGTTGCCATCATGCCGGACGACCTTCCACTCCGCCGGCTTATCCACCACCGGAACAAGTTCGCACCCTTCACGCAGCGCAATCTCAGCCGGAGCGGTGAAAGCGACTAGGCACAGACCCAGGATATAGCGTCTCAATTTCGCGTCATCTTCAGGTTCTCCCGATGCGCTGCCTAAAGCTCGCAGAGGCGATAGACTCAACACCGCGTCACGTCGGATTCCGCCATCGGCCCTTATTCCTCCGTGAGTCTTGACAGACGGAACGTGAGTCAGACCTAGCTCCGCTTTCGCGCCACTCTCTCCCGTTTCCGCCTCACCGTCTTCGAGTATCTCACCCGCGATTGTGGCATACTGCGCCGACCGCTTGAGTTCCTTGACATTGAACGCCCTGATTACCGACCTGACGATTCGAGGAAGTTTTACCTGAGTGCCTCTTGAGTCCCAAGCCCCGAATACAATTGACGTCGGCGCGATTCGAGCCAGAGATTCCGATTCACCCTTATCGCGTAGAGCCTCGAACGCCTGGTATAACTCCGAATTGATAGGCGTCGAGAACCTTACAATCGCGTCCGCCGCCCTATGGCCGGCGTCGAGTATGTGAAGTTCTCTTTCTTCCGCCTTGATAATCACCTGCGGAATGAGGGACTTGTATTTCGCCCTCTTGAATATGGGTTCCATTCGGTTTGCCTGGGAACCAACGCTATCAATCTGGCAGACGCTTGTTCCATCATCGAATTGGTCTATATTGTAGCCTGCCGTATCACGGTCAATCGGGTACGTGGGTGGGAAAATCATGGCGTCCGGGCCCTCAATGGGTTCGAGATGTTGACGCATGACGACCGCCCCGATTGGGCTATCATCCTGAATCCAGTCGTCGAAAGTATGAAGTGTGTCAGTCATCCAAATCTCCTGTCTGTATTCGCGCAGTGGCGAGTCCTTTGTAGCTGCCACGTCTGGTTGTTTCAGATTCCAATCTCATAAGTGCCGCGTGGGGCAACGCACCCACTGCGACGAGACGAGCGACCGAAGGAGGCAGAGGCGTATTCCAGGTCGCGTATCGAACTATTCCATTGCTCCGGTCCATATCAGGAGTAAATCTCTGAAGCCCGATAGCCCCCAGAATCTCTATGACTGGACGGGCCGTTGACTTCTTGTACCGTGTATGTTCGTTCAGGGAAAACCCCACGGATAAAGCGTCCCATCCGAACTTAGAATCAAATCCGTAAGGCCCCTGTATCGGCCTCTGCTGCCGAAACAGCAAGTTTATGTCCGGGTCTTCTTCCGATAAGATTTCCCTTAGCGGCTGTTCCCACTTTGAGAACATCTTCATAGAGTCCTGCTGCCCCGCCCAAGTCTTGAGCATATTATTCCTGCCGTCCGTCATCCACCAGTCAAGTCGTATGTCGAGCGGCTTACCCACCAGCAGAGGGGATTCCCTCTCCCCAGACTCGCTCTCAACCTCCACGTTTATCACAGACCACAACGCTTCATGGATTGTGACCCCACCCGATGGGTCTGAGAAAATTATGTAGAATCTATCGCTGTCGAACCATCCTTCCGCCCCCGAACTCAGACGGTCGGCGAGTTCCAGAAGTCCGCAACACGCCAAGAACTCCCCAGGATTGGTCACGTCAACCTGAACTTCAATATCCGATTTCATATGCTTCACTCCATTCATGCCTTTACAGAAGTGACATCTGAGTACCGTGTTCACACGGATTTCCGTCCACGTCCGGCTCCTCGAACCCGCCTGACGGCTGAGAAGCCGCTATATCCGCGCACCGCATTAATGCCTCTAGCCAAGTCAGTCCCCAGCGTCCGTACCGCTTCTGAAGTCGCCCGAACCGCCTCATCACTTCATTGACCGCTTCCGAGTTCTCTCGAGTGCCATATCGTTCCTTGTCGAAAGACTCAGATCCGAAGTGTGGACGGGCCAGTCCGTGATGCGAAGCTATTAGATGCAGAATCAGATCACATTCAGAGTGTTCTGAGATCGCACTGTCACGCATGGCGTCAAGTAGGGAACCCAACTCGTGCCGGTACCCTGCTAGAGCGCGCCCATGCAGATACTTTTCGGACTTAGCATATTTCTCAACTTCACCTTGCTTGCCCGCGTAACGCTGCCATATATCTCTGTCCTTCCCCTTGTCGTGCCACTCACAGGCCAAAGCAAGAGCGTCCACAATTTCGGTTTTCAGTCCGACTCTCTTTCCAATACCTGCTATATTGGACACGATGGCTGTCGTATGTACTGACAGAGTCATATCGAATTTAGCCTGCTCATGATCGTCAACAGCCATATCGCGCCCTGACATCACTAGGCTCAGTACCACCTCTTTCTCATCGTCTTCCAACCCCTCGGTAGCCTCCCGCAGGGTTACACTGCCGCGCTCCTTCCATCCCCCGGAACTCGATTCGCCCGGAAAGATACGCCTGCGTTTCCTGTTACCACCATCTTGGTCAGCCACATCTATATTCCCAGTGGGATCCGTGATTTTCGAATCAAACATACCGAATTTATCAAGTCCCCCCGCTTCTGCGGGCAATACCAGCGTCTTGAAATTCAGCAATTGCCTGTCCGCACTGTCTAGCGCCTCGGACAACTTCATACACTTAACTTTTCTACGATTGTCCAGTATCACAACCAGAAAATCGCTAGACCCATCCTTCTTTCGATGCTCTCTCAGCAAGCCACGAAGAAAAGCCTTTACCTTGTCGGTTTGCCCTTGCACCCTCTCATTGGACCAGACGGGGCATATATTGAACCAATGTCTCATCTCCTGTTCAGCCACCCCATGTTCATCGAACAAGCCAACCTCTTTCCGCCACGCAACATATGTCTCCGGCGGGTCATCCACATCTCCATGAAGATACAGCCCAACCTCTGGACGCCCAGGCATATCGTCAACACTGGTCAGCGACCAGGCGTCCAGCAGAATATCCGTCACCTCTCGTATTTCGGGCTTTGGCGAGAACGCTTCCTCACGCTCTTCAGAGCTCAGGCTGTCAATCAGACCCCGAACATTGCGTGGGCTGGCATCCAGCGAACCGTCTGACTCTTCCACCCATCGCCGAAGAATCTCAAGTGTCTTGGCCATAGACCTGGCAAACTCGGAAGACCTCTGGCCGGGATTAGTCTGTTCCTCAGTCCACAGCACATCAACATGCGCTTCACGCTGGTGTCCGCCCCGCCTGTTTACTCTCCCAAGCCGCTGAATCATCGAGTCCAGAGGCGCAACGTCGCAAACCATCTGGTCAGCGTCAATGTCTATCCCGACCTCGCCCGCCGATGTGCTGACTAGATACACCGTTTCGGAGGGCATTGATTCAGGATTCAGCATCTGTCGATAGACAGCGTTTTCGGTTACGAGACAGTCGCGCTCATAGCCTCTGATAGTTCCTGTAAGCAGAGCAACCCGCTTATCAGAGTTATCATTGGTCCGCTTTTTCAGGTCTTTTGCAATCTTGACCGCATCCTCTGGCGAGCGGACATACACCAACACTTTTGCGCGAGAACCATCATGTTCATGCGCGAGGTCCGCCAAGTCCTTGTTCTGAGCCTTCTTGTCTGACTCGCGCAACCGAACTAGCTTCCTCGCGCTAATCCGCTCAGCGACGATGCTGTTCCGTTCATCATCTAGCCCTAGTCGCAGAACATCGTCCCCCACGTCTCCATCCCGCTGAGTCGCCGACAGTTCCATCACGCGGATACGGCGAGGGGCGCTTTCTTCTTCCTGAATAGCCCTAACGCTCCGCAGGAGCGCGCTGAAAGCGGGCGTCAGATGCGCTTCATCATGCACTATCAGCGAATCCTGCCCGATAAGTCCGGCGTGTTGCGGGCGCTTGTAGCGACCATCTCCGTACCCACTAAACAGCAGTTTGCTCCCAATCATATCTATCGTTCCAACGATAATAGAGGCGCGAGCGGGATCCGTCTTCCATTCCTGGTTGTCGGCCAGTTCCCCCCGCAGTGTACTCACCCCAAGGAAGCCTGACCCTTCTAAGCACAAATCCTGAAGCGCAATCCTTAGTGCTCTAAGCGTCTCCGCGTGTTCCATCCAATCGGGACTGCCTGGATTCCGAAGCCTATCACGGATCTGTTCCACCGTTGCCGTAGCCTGATCCACGACCGTCCGCCGGTTGACGATATAGACCAGCCGTCTCGGTAGCGTGATTCTCCCCTCAGCCGCCTGTCGGCACAGAGCGATAAGCCAGATCGCGATCACAGAGGTCTTTCCCAAGCCCGTCGGCAGATCGCAAACCCCCGGAATCCTGCCCGAAACCATCTTGCCAAATAGATTCATCTGCCAGGGCAAGGGAGAGTGTCCCGTTAAAGCCCTGAAGTCTATATGAAATGCATTTCCTACTGATTCCGCCATTGCTACATCCTTTGTGCTACAATCCCATCAAGTGACACGCGCCCGGTCGGATTCGAACCGACTCCTTCCGCCTAGCAAGCGGGTGCTCTAGTCCACGTGAGCTACGGGCGCACACTCAGGGGAGTTGTCTCAATGACTAGACCCGTTAGAGACTTCTCCCCCGTCACCAATCCTACATGGACACGGTATCTGTGTCAATAGGGGCCATCAATGCACTATAAGAAAGTCATAAACACTATAACGTCTTCCCGTCTCCTATTATGCCGAGTCTCCGCTTAAGTCTTAAATCCTCTTTCCGAGGCCATATTGAAGCATGACGTTCTTCTGGTGTGTTGAACATTCCATGCACCCGATTCCTTGCCCGAAAGGGTAAGGCCCCATTTTCGATTTCGGCAAAGATCATCATCGAGGAAGCGAGAGGATGCCCCGGGAGTCCCGGGGCATCCTCTTACGCTAAGATACTCCAGCCTTTTCTCTTCGTTCAGCGGGAGATGGCTCATTGAACTCGACCCCATCCCGCTCGGCCCGCTCTTTACGCTCCAACCACCTCTGCCACTCCTCATCTCTCTGCGCCCTGGTCTTATCCCTATTCGCCCAATCGAATAGCGCCATGCCAAACCTCCGTGCCGATATTATCATGAGTGCCAGAACCGCGGCGGACAGACCGACAATGCCTATATCTTTGGTGAACTCCCCAATCGTAAGCGCCAAATGCTCTTCTGGTCCCAATTGAAATCTGAGATAGGCGTGGTACAGCGTTCCTAGCAACCATAGCCCGGGGAATAGCCAAGCGTACCACCGTTGGTGTTCTTCCAGCACGCTCCAAATAGCTACCCGGTTAGGCTACAATCGCACTCTCCCCGTTGGTTCGGGCAATGTATCAGCCCATAAATAATTTTACAACATATTTCTGGATTCTATAAACCGTGCTGTGTCCGCTTCATACGCAACACCCAAAACTCCTGGATTTCAAGGTGACACACTACCCATCCACTCCCCCCCCCATGCTACAATTCCGAACATACAAACTAACAGCCAAGAACCAATAATCATAAATCAAACCTTATACTCACCGACCCGACCGAAGAAAATGCGACACCTCCAAAGCTAACGCAGGTGAAACTCAGGTCAACATCTGGTGTTCTAATTGCCTGTTACCCACCTGTCAGTCACCAGTTAAGCCACCTGTTGCCCACCAGTGTATTATAAATCCCAATATATCCAACCCTCACTCCTCCGCCATCCGCAGCCGGCACTGAGTCGGATCAACCGTAACCAACATCGCCCGGCTCAGATGCGTAAAACTCACCACCGCCTGGCCCGGCGCCAGCGACGTCACCCGCTCCCAAAGACCCGCGTCAATCCCGCCTATCGAGCGTCGCAAACGGCCTATCGTATTCGCGTCATTGATCCGGTGCAAAACATAATTATTCAGAAGCCCCAGAAGCTCATCCGGCAAATGCTGGGGATGCTGAGTGACGAACACAAGTCCCAGCCACCGCTTCCGTCCACGCTTCGCTATCCGGCTCACCGTCCCGAACAAATTCGGCATACGACGAGTTCGCTCCGCCGACAGAAACTCATGCGCCTCCTCCACGACCACCAGCGTCCGAGGCAGACCGGCCCCCGACCGCGCCGCCGACTCGAACGCCTCCTCCTGAGCCTCCTCCACACCCCGGATGATGTCCGCGATAACCAAATTCCTAAGCTCCGGCGCCTCCATATCCGACAGATCCACGATAGACACCGCGCCAGGCCGAACCATCCCCCCATAATCCATCCGCCGAACCCCCGACCTCCGCGAATCGAACACACCCAGCCGCATCAGCCTGAACAGCCGAGCCCTCAGCGCTCGCCAACTCACCGCCGAATCCGCCCGAACCTGATTCACCCGCCCCATCACCCTATCCGCATGATCGCGGAACTCCGCCGAGTACAGCCTCGGACTTCCGTCCTGCCGCTCTACCCCGCGCAGAAACGCCGACACCACATCCAGAAGCGCCCCCAGCGTCATCCCCGGATAGCCTTCGCTAAACTCATCCAGCCGCTCCACCCGCCGCTCCTGGCCCTCATCCACCCGTCCCATCAACCTCTGCGGATATATCCCCAACTCCCTCAACAGCGCCTTGCACACCTCATACGCCTGCCAATAGCGCGTCTGCTGAGCGTCCGAAAGATCCAGAATCTCACACACCATATACGGCGACAGCCGCGAGAACGGCGGCGAAAACTCCCGCCTGTCCGGATGCCTCGGATTCGTCGTATCCGTCCCTGCCAGGTGATACAGCGTCGTCCCGCTCACCCCCTCCGGCTCCATTCCCCGCTCAGAGAGAAGCTCCACCATCTCAGGATTGTCCGCCGTCCTGCCTATCTCCGAGTACTCGCCTTCCACATCCAGCAGAACCACCGCCATGCCCGCGCCCCGCGCCTGCTGTATCATCCGAGACACCGTCGTGGACTTGCCCGCGCCCGTCGTTCCCAGAACCCCCGTATGCCGAGGCAGTACCGACTTCCGATCCGACGGTATCCCCACCACCAGGTCGTCATACCCAGACGCCAGACCCAGCGTCATGTCCCCATCACACCGCAGCAACTCCCGCGTCTCATCCGCGTCCAGCAAGAACACCGGACTCGACGGCAGCGGTCTGAACCTCGGCGGCGCGACAACCGTCCCCGACTTCTGTCCCATGATCTCTATGTGAATCCGACCATGAAACTGCGGCAGAAGCATCTGTCCGCTGCGCGCCTGCACCGTCACCACCAGCGGCGCGTCCCCGCGAAGACCGTCCGGCTCCGCGAACGGCCCCTCCTGCACTATACCCAGGTACTCGCGCCCGTCCGCCTCGCTCTCGATCCGAACCAGCCCACGATTCGGAACCGCCCCAATCTGATTCTTCGGCAAAAGCGCCACAACCGTATCGTCCCGCGCCGTCGGCGTGTCGAACATCGTCCACCCGATCACCCCCTCCCGCTGTGGGGGAGTGAACGCCTCCAGACCCTCCAACTCATTCAGCAGCGCTTCCTCCGGCGCTTTCCGCACAACCGAATCAGCCAACTCTGCGCTTATGTCCATCTGACCCTCCCGCTCACTGTTTTTGGCAGTCAAGATTCGATAGTCGTCCACGGCGCGCCCGCGTCCGTATAGGCTACTCTTAGCTGAGGCGCGAAACTGTCAACCCCGAAAGTCGTCTCGCACACCGTCCGCGCCAGGTCCAGCAGAACCGGATAGCTTCGCTGCTCCTGCAAAACGCTGTCCGCCAGCGCTATCAGCGCCGCGACGTGAACATAGTCCCTGTGAGCGTAGAAGACCTGCGGCGGTCCAATCCTAGAAGCCCGGAACACACCTCTCACCACTACATCTCCCACATCTTCCCTGAACCCGGACAGCGCCGCCCGCTGTCTGGCATCGTAGTGCCCCGTCTGCTCCACCGACTCTATCCGGTCGCTTATCGTGTCCAACACCGCGTACTCCAAGGGCGCCAGCGCCCGCCCGATTGTCAGCAGAGCCCCGTCCTGATCTTGGGCGCGCTTGGGGATGAACACGAACCGTCTGTGCCTCAGAATCAGCTCCCTCAAAATCGCCATGCCGGACTGCATGAGCGGGTATGCCATCCCGGATTCGCCCGGACTCAGCAGCCCGGCTCCTGTTATAAGTTCGAAAGGGGCGGGCGCTCCCTGGCATATTCTCCAGCGAGCGAGAGAAATTCTGGTGAGGAACATCCTCTCCGCGTAAGCCAGTATTCCCCTTCGCGCCAGGCGGCTCACCCGGTCCCCCACTCTGCGTCTGTCCAGAACCGACAGCATCTCCGTAATCAGGTCGCCGCTGTCCGAGCGGTAATCGCGCCGATACATACGATGCGACCAGGACTGCTGATCCCCCTGGTACGACACCATGCACACGCCGACTTGCATAAACGTCATAGCGAGCGTCTCGTGCGCCATGCTGATCCCCGCGCACGCCTCGACGTTGCCGTTGAGCAGAAGGCCGTTATGAACGCGGTTTATCTGCTCCGGTGTCGCCTGGTAAACCCCCGACGCCGGCCCGGCGAGCGCATTGGGCGCTATTCTCGGAAACAGCTTCTCCCGAATCGTATTGGCGACGCCTCGCTCCCGCTCCACCGCCAGGCGTGTCTCACGTTCCATTCGCGCGTAAGTGTTGGCCAGGCCAACACCCGGCGCCCAGGACGCCGGATCCAGCAGGCTGTTAATATCCTCCCCAAAAAGGCGACTGAAGTCATCCGATCCGTCGACGCGCTTGCCGCCGGCGGCGCCATCTGTGTTCTCGGAAGGAAATCTCTGCGCGGTCATCTACACTCCTAATTC
>JAAXHY010000559.1 GCA_012270665.1 Dehalococcoidia bacterium | reverse complement strand
GTATGATACTGGCCGGGTGATCGGCCGGTACAACCGCGTTGAGGCTGGTGTTGTTCGGAGTTCCGGGCAGGGACACGAGGTTCCAGCCTGGTATGAGTTCCAGCTTGAACGGCTCGCGCTCGCCTACCTCTATAGTCAACTCTTCGTCTTCCAACTCGTTTCCGGCGGCGTCTGTAGCGTTGACCGTTACCACGTGGTCTCCCTTCGCAAGGCCGGACGCCTTGTACAGGAACTTCACGCTGTCGGTGGTTGCCAGCATATCCGTTATGTCCATAGCGTCCACGTCGGGAGACTTTAGAGACGCCGAGGTTATGGTGACCGTGCCGTGCGAGTCTAGGTCAACGTCTTCGCTGTCCTTGTACTCTGTGCCTTCGGCTGAGAAGTCAATCGCGATGAATGGATTGGCGCTGTCGGTTTCTTCCGGAGACACCGTGGGCTTGCCAACCGCATCGTCGAACTCGAACAGGATGGCCTTGGTGTCGTCGTCGAGGTCAATCGGTCCCTCGTTGACACCAGCTTTGCCCTCGTTGGAGGCGGTAGCATCCCTGGCGGTCACGTACACGTTGTAGAGACCGGAACCCGGAGCCTCGTACGATGCTTCGTAGCTGCGCTCGGATTTGAGGACCGCGTCCTTCGCGTCCCCGTCATCGAGGGCGCCCACCGCTTCGTTCGCGTCGGTGTCTTCGTCATCGCCACGGGCGGAGTCAATCACCTTCTGGAACATCACCTTAGGAGTTCCGACGTCCTCGTTGGAGGTAATCTTTATGGTGATTTCGTCGTTGGTTACGGTGCGGTTTCCGCCCTCTACTTCAACCGTTAGGGTGGGGGCTATGCCGTCTTCGGCGTCAACCGTTCCGGACGTCTGGCGATTTCCGGCGATGTCTCGAACTGATCCCACCAATTCGACTTCCGGCTCTTCGTCCGCATCGAGGTCGGAGGAGACAGTCAGGAATACATTCTCGTCCTGCACTTCGACAGCAGTTACGGATGAGCCTTCGACCTCGAAGTCAGAGGAATCAACCGTATCGGCGTCCACGTCTTCGCTGAAGACCACCAGTATGCTGGTGGGCTCGTTCGCGCCTGTGTCAACCTCATCCTCGTCGGCGTCCCAAGTGGGGCCAGTCGTAGCGCTCTGTATCTCTGGTTCAGTATTGTCAATTCTTACTGCGTACGGCTGACAGCCACCTATGTGAGTGGTCTCGGCCACATTCGAGCCTGCAAGGGCGTTTCGAGGGAATGCGGAGACCGAGCATGGGTCGTCCACATCCTCATCATCAACCTCGATTGTGGAACTGCGATCCGTGACAGCCAGATTGCCTGCAGAGTCTTGGGCGAGCGCCCACCAGTAAACGGTGGCGTTGCTGCCCGTGTCAACTTCGCTGGGAAGCCCCTGCCTGGCGCTGAACACGCCGTCGGTCTCGTCAACGTCGCCCTTGGGCGCTTCGTCAACTTGGTACTCATGCGCGCTCTCTATCTCGCCGTCGCTATTTGCGTCAACCGCGAAGATGACCCATATGTCGTCCTCATCGGCGACGCCGGAGTCCGCATCGGTTACATCAAACTCCACTTCGGGTTCGGCCCTGTCAGAGGTGTTGTGCTCTGGACTGGGATTAGAAACGACCGGCGCGGTGGTTTCCACCTTCAGCGACTTCGACGTGCTGCGGTCGGGGTCCGCGTCTTTGTAAGTCACCGATATGACGTCGTTCTTGCCTACTTTGAGGCTAGAGCCTGCGACAGAGTCGTCTGCGTTGGTGCTTATCATCCCCTGGAATACGCCGCTGTCAGCCTTAGTCTCGTTCAGCGTCACGGTGAAGCCGGTTGGGTCGGCCTGCGACTTGACAGTCACAGCGGCACCGGTGTCGTTCTTTACCTCACCTTCGTAACTGACGCGAACCGAGCCACTAAAGGAAGTGTCATTAAGATCAACGCGACCATCCAGGCCAACCCTGTTGACACTAACAGAGACGCCGTTCTCGTCCACAACGGCTATATCGTTCGGTTGGACGAATCCGTTGTCGTCTCTGTCGGAGATAGGTACATTACTCAGGTAGAATGTGCCATTGTTGATATCGGCCGCGCTGACCATCTCCGCGTCGCTGCCCGTCAGGTTGACGGATACGTCAAGGTCGGTGTCTTCGACCTCGATGTACACCATTCCTCCCTGCCGAGCCCATTCCTGATCTTCGTCTGTGTCGTCTACATCGTAGAATCGCACCGTCCCGCTGGCAGAGAATGCCGGAACGATGACGAGAAGGGACAGAATTATCGCCCCCAAGAATACTAATGGTATAAACCGCCTCTTGCTTTTCACTTACTACCCCCTTAGGTCTCAGCGATTACAAATTGAATATGACCGAACGGCTATTTGACATAATAAATCCCCCCAGAGCAGGGTGATCCACTCCGTGGGAGACTCCCGTATTGTTATGAGATGCCGCCTGTGTCAGCATCTGCACCTCGCTTAGTGGTTTCAAACCGTTAGATTTGTACACCCAACGGCGATTATCTGTCAAGGTCTGGCGGGGCATCATTCCAAGCGGCGTGAACTACGGACGCAGGGAAGTACATGCCAAAATATCAGACTTGTATGAAATTGTTCCTGAACTATATAAGAGGCTGTGAATGTCTGTCAATGAGTTAGGGGCGTTGAATTGTCGAATAGCGACAGTCTATTGGCCCTGCTCCAGCTGTCGAAGCCGTTCTCTCAGCTTGGCGTTCTCGGCTCGCTCTGACTCGAGTTCAGTCTCGGCGTGGTCGGCACGCTGTTCGGCCTGTCCCGCGCGCTGTTCGGCTTGTCCCGCACGCTGTTCGGCCTGTCCCGCGCGCTGTTCGGCCTGTTCGCTCTGTCCCCTGACATCCACGAGATACAGCCCTGTGTCCGGCTCCTGCACCATCAGCGAGGTGGGATAGTTGTAGTCATTGAAAAAGACCAAGCCCGGCTGAGCGGCAGTCAGATCGGCCTCTCTCGAACGCGGCACCGAACACAGCCTCAGTCCCAGCGCGGCGCTGTACCCGCTCTCGACCCCGTGTTCGTTCGGGGCTATCTCAATCGGCTCGTAGCTTCCGTTCACCAAGCGATACCCCGTCAGCGCCTGACCGTACAACTCGCCGCCCGTTGGATCGAACATCCAGTATTCCCTCGCCCCTATATATGCGTATATCTCGGGCTTTTCGTACAGGTCCTTCCGGTAAGTCGAACGAGACGCCACCTCCAATACGAAGTCCGGCGGCTTTCCCACTTCCCAAAGGTCGTAGGACTCTCTGATGATGATAGACATCGCATCTACATCGAAGGCCAGGCAGATGTCGGGCGCTATGAACACTCGCCTGTTGCCAGGATCGAATCGGATTGGAATGTTGGTATCCGAGAACATGGTCAGGCCAAGTCCATAGTATTCACTCAGAAGAGGCCAAAGATACTTGATGGCGGGAGATTGCATCATTTCGATTGGTATCCGTTCGGGCACCTCGTCCTCCGGCCAGGGCCAAGGCAGGCAACCCTCATCGTAGAATTCGGGTATCGTGTCTGTAGTTCTGGTTACCATAGTGGTTTCCGTCTTCCGTAAATTAAGCTATGAGTTGAATCGTTCTACTCGCCGTCCGACACCAGCCGAGGAATGGAGATGATGAAGGCGTGTACACCCAGCCTTTCGGCCCGCTCTGCGTCCCGGTCATGAATGCTGTAACCGGCGGCGACGGCTTCGGACGCCTCGCCGAAAGCGGCGCTCAGCGCGTCAGCGGCCTGACGCGCCCGCTCGATGTCTGTCTGTCCCACGTTGTTGGAGGCTTCCACGGCTATCCACACCGGCGAACCGTCTGACTTGCGGGTAGCTCTCAGTATGATGTCTGTGGCGTCTATCCGGGTTTCCTGCTCGTCGGTAATAAGGCCGTTAGCAAGCGCATCATCAACAGCGTCGGAAAAGTCCGCCCCGGTCTCCTGTACCAGGCTTTGCATGATGCGTCCCCTGCGCAGTCCCAGACGCTGACTTGCAAGCGAGCGCACTCTGCGATGAAGCCTCACCTCGAGCATATCACCCTTTAACATTCCGATATCATCCCTCATCTGGGCGCGCTCGGTTTTGGCGATTTCGAGTTCGTTCCGTATATCCGCCCTGTCCGCCTTCGCCTCGGCGAGGTCGGCCTCTATGCGGTCCAGACGCTCTGGAATGCGAAGGAATTCCTCCGTTAGAAGCGCGCGCAGCAACAGCCTCTGCGCTTCGGGGTTGGCTTCGATCTCCCCGATGATGCGGGCAACCAAGGATTCGGGAGCAAGTTGTGCGGAAGTAACCATAATGGAAAGATATTAGCATATTTGGAGGAACATAGGGGTCGGACTTCCGCCCCCGGAGAGGCTATTCTTGATTGGAGAGAGCGGGTGTAGCTATGATTCTTGAGCGGCAGCGCCCGCGACATCATCATCTGCCATACGAGGTACGACCTTGCTCAAGACCACAAGCTGCGGAAGTATCGGATCAGGAGACGTAGGACGGAGCGTTACACTCGCGGGCTGGGTTCACCGGCGCCGCGATCACGGATCGATCATCTTCATTGACATAAGGGATCGCGACGGGTTGACACAGGTCGTGTTCAACCCGGAAGTCGCCCCCGACGCTCACTTGGTCGCGGAATCTTTCCGCGGAGAGTGGGTGATCCAAGTCTCGGGCGAAGTGCAAGCCAGGCCCGAGGGCACTGAGAACCCCGGTATGGCTACCGGCGAGGTCGAGGTCATAGCCGCCGAGGCGGTCGCGCTGAATGAGTCGCTCACTCCGCCGTTCTACGTGAATGAGGAGACCGAGGTGGACGAACTTCTCAGGATGCGGTACAGGTATCTCGATCTCAGGCGCGCGAGTATGCGCGACGCCATGATTCTGCGCCATAGGGTCGTCAAGTTCATGCGCGACTTCCTGGACGAGCGCGGTTTCCTGGAGATAGAGACCCCCATCCTTATAAAGAGCACCCCCGAGGGCGCGCGCGACTACCTGGTTCCCAGCAGACTCTATCCCGGCAGCTTCTACGCGCTTCCACAGTCGCCGCAGCAATTGAAGCAGCTTCTCATGGTCGCGGGCGTGGAGAAGTATTTCCAGATAGCGCGCTGCTTCAGGGACGAGGACCTTCGCGCCGACCGGCAGCCTGAGTTCACGCAGCTCGACCTCGAGATGAGCTTTGCCGAGCAGGAGGATATTCTCAGCCTGATCGAGCAGCTCTACACCGAGATGATAGATACGCTGACTCCCGAAAAGAAGCTGACCAAGCCATTCCCAAGGCTCACCTATCGTGAGGCGATGGACAAGTACGGCAGCGACAAGCCCGACCTGCGCTACGGAATGGAGTTGGCGAACCTGAGCGATTTTGCCCAGACGACCGACTTCAGGGTGTTCACGTCGGCGGTGGAAAACGGGGGAGTGGTGAAAGGATTCGCCGCTCCCGGATTAGCGTCCTACTCCCGGAGACAGACGGACGCCCTCATAGATTTCGCGCGCGAACGCGGAGCGGCGGGCCTGGTGACCATCGCGCTGCAGGGCGATGCCGGATCTCTGGATGACCTGACCGAAGACAAGATAAGGTCCGCGGCATCCCGGTTCCTCAGCGTCGAGCAGGTCAGGAAGATCGGGGAGCGCACTCAAGCACGTATCGGTGACATGATTCTCATCGTCGCGGGACCGGAGAGGACGACCAACGCCGTACTGGGCGAGCTCAGGCACGAACTGGGCCGTCGCCTGGAGCTTGCCGATCCCGATGAGATAGCGCTCGCCTACGTCGTGGACTTTCCTCTGTTCGAGTATGACGATGAGCGCGAGGCTTGGGACGCGGTCCATCATGCTTTCACGTCCCCCAAGCCGGGTTACGAGCGGTATATCGAGTCCGACCCGGGCAGGGTGTTGGCGAACTGCTACGACCTCATAGGTAATGGCGAGGAGTTGGGGAGCGGCAGTATCAGGGTCCACAATCGCGCCCTTCAGGAGCGCATCTTCAAGGTTCTGGGCTATGATGAAGAGGAGGTGGAGCAACGATTCGGACAGCTCGTGCATGCCTTCGAATACGGCGCCCCCCCGCACGGAGGAATCGCGCCCGGCATAGACCGTCTTATCATGATGCTCGCCAACCGCGACAATATCAGAGACGTGATAGCGTTCCCCAAGACTCAGAACGGGGTTGACCCTCTTTTTGGAGCCCCAGGAAGCGTTGACAGCGCTCAGCTGGAGGAGCTAGGTCTCAAACTGGATTCCAATATCTGAGTAAGGCCGTATCGTCAGCCCGAAAGCGGCCCGCTTCCCTGCGCCTGTGAGAGCACGAGGTGGGTCTCGGTGCGCTGGACGCCGGGTATGATTCCGATAGTCTTCGTAATGAGTTGGCTGAGCAACTCCGCGCTTTCAGCTTCGGCCCATACGATCATGTCATACCTGCCTGTCGTAATGCAGGCGAATGTTACTCCGTCCAACCCTGACACATTGGTCAGTACGTCGTCTATACGCTGCGGATCTACGTGAACGCCCACCACGGTGCGCGCTTTTCTTCCGAGATTGAGTAATACTCGGACTTCGATCAGGTTTTCGTCTATCAGCCTTTTCAGACGGCGTCGAACCGTGCCTTCGCTGACATCTACGGCGCGGGCGATTCCGGCGTTGGATACCCTGCCGTCATGCCGAAGAACCTCTATTATCCTCAGATCGAGGCTGTCCATTGCGGGTGGTCTCCTATTTTCGAAAAGGAACGCTCAGAATCTACTGAGCGCCAGGTAGAATCCTATGGCGCCGGCTATCAGGTTGAGCGGCGCAAGGGTCACTCCCGTTGTCCAGGTAATTAGAGTGAAGCCTATCAACATACACACACCCGATACCAGTTTCAGGCGTGTTCCGCGTTTCCGGTTAGTCGAAAGGCTGATGGCCTCGCCGATCCCGTACCCGAGCGCGGCGATGAGTATGGTTGGGACGTAAGGTATGGGGAAAAACCATACGAAGCCGGAGATGATGGCCCCTCCAAGGATCGCCACCGCGACTCCGGCGCCGGCGCCCCGTAAAAGGAAGGGCGTCGAAACGTCGAATGTGGGCAGCGGCCTGGCGCGGGCGCAGTCCAGACAGCGAACGCCGACCGGGGCATGGACCATGCAGCTTGGGCATATCGGGTCGCCGCATCGCGCGCACGATACGCTGGTCTCGATGTCCTTGTGACGACGGCAATACGTAGTCTGAGCCATTTCAGGTGAGCCTCAATCCGGTCTTCTCTCTGTCCATTCTACCTTGCGGGGAACGTCCCTGTCCCATAGAAGCCGGTAAACCATGACTCTTACGAGTCCATATTCGTTGCGGGGGCTTTCCCAGTTGGCGGTCAGACGCTTGCCCAGCAGGATCAGGCTGACGCACACAGAGGCCAGGATGAATTCCGGTGGCTTGTCCACCAGTCCGCTTGCCGCCATCAAACTATCGGGAAGCGCGAGCGGGGCGTTTGTGAGCGCGAGCGCGATTACCGGAAACGCCAGGATGGAGACGAACGTCCAGAAACCCGTGTCGCGCGCTATGAAAAGGATACCGGCCGCCGAGACTACTCCCATGACGAACATCTCTACCCAGAAGTCGAGCGCGAGTGTGACCGCCATTGACGTAGCCACGCCGCGGCCACCCGTGAATCCGATAAACGGCGACCAGTTGTGTCCAACGATAGCGACGATTCCTGCGGCGCACTGCGCCCAGAGGTCGACCTCCAGTATGTATCTGCCCAGAAGTATCGGCGCGTAGCCCTTGAGAAAGCCGTCGAGGATAAGCCCTTGCGCGATACCGGTCATCTTGCCGACGTGAGCTATGACGTTCGACGCGCCCACATTGCCGGAACCGTACTCCCTTATATCTATTCCGGCGGCGAGTTTGCCTATGACGTAGCCGCTGGGAATGGAGCCCAACAAGTATGCGCCGAGAATGAGCAGAGCGGTTTCCAGCATAGTCCGAGCTTTGGCCTAGCCTGGCGCCCGTCCTGTTGCCGCGGCGCTCCGGATTCTGAGATGCGACTCCCTGAGCCGGGTCACTGTTTGCATGGGCGGCCCCACGCTTCCGGGCTCCGGTTCCCCCGGGTTGCCTGAGCAATGATAGTCACTGCCGCCGCACGGGATGAGTCCCAGGTTGTCCGCGATGCCCTTGAGATATGCGACCTGTTCCCGCGTGTAGTCTCCGTAGAAGACCTCGACTCCTTCCAGGCCGCGCGCCTGAAGGCGCGCGAGCGTCTCTTCCAGGCTCTGTACGTCTCCCCTGTCCGACTTGACCGCTGAATACGTGGGATGCGCCATGACCGGTACCGCGCCATTCTCGCGCAGCATGGCTACGGCGTCTTCCGGGGTTAGCTTGGCGCGCTCGACGTATGCGGGACCGTTCCTGCCTATGAGCGAATCGAACACGTCTTTGGAGTATTTGAAGTATCCGGCCTCCACAACAGCCGACGCTATGTGCGGCCGCCCTATCGCGGCGTCGTCGGCTATTTCCTGTACACGCTCCCACGTTATGGAATAGCCCAGCTCGATGAGTTTCTCCACCATCAGCCTCCCGCGTTCGTATCGGCCCTCCCTGAATCTCTTCAATGTTTGCTGGAACGCGGAGTCGCTCATATCTATGAAATATCCGAGGATGTGGATTTCGGAGCCCGGAACGTCGGCACTAAGCTCGATTGCGGGAATTATCTCAACGCCTGGATGCTCTTGGACGGCTGTGTAAGCCTCGGATAAGCCCTCTGTCGAGTCGTGATCGCTGATGGCTATGACCTTGAGGCCGCGCTCCGCGCAGAGATTGACGAGTTGAGTGGGGGACAGTGTACCGTCCGAGGCTTGGGTATGCAGGTGCAGGTCTACTTCGACCGTCATATGACGCTGTTCCTGTTTATCAAAGATACGCAGCGGCCCGGAATACCGTTGCCGCTGCGTTCAATTACGAATTACGAATTCGGATAGTCCGATGGCCGGACTCTACCGGGCGTATTCCACCTTTCTGCTTTCACGGATGACCATGACTTTTATCTGTCCCGGATACGCCAGGTTCTTCTCGATGTTCTTGACGATGTCGCGGGCCATCTTCGCGGCCATGACGTCATCAATGGAGTCGGGCTTGACCATCACGCGCACCTCGCGTCCGGCCTGTATGGCGAAGCAGCGTTCGACTCCATCGTAGTTGCCCGCTACCTCTTCCAATTCTCTCAGCCGCTTCATGTAGTTCTCTACTGTGTCCCTGCGCGCTCCTGGACGCGCCGCGCTAATGGCGTCCGCCGCCGCGACTATGAACGCCTCGGGCGAACTCATCACGTCGTCGTGGTGTTCGGCGATGCAGGCGCAGATTCTGCGAGAGACGTTGTGCTTGTTGGCAATCTCCGCGCCGATTTCCGCGTGAGGTCCTTCGACCTCATGAGATAGCGCCTTGCCGATGTCATGAAGCAGTCCGCCGATCTTGGCCACTTTGACGTTGGCGCCTACCTCGGACGCTATCATGGCCGCTATGTGCGCCACCTCGAGGGAGTGCTGCAGCACGTTTTCGCCGTAACTGTACCTGAACTTAAGTTGGCCCAGCAGTCTGATGATCTCGGGATTCAGGCCTCGGACGCCCGCGTCGAAGACGGCCTCTTCGCCCGCCTTCCAGATCGTGGTCTGGACCTCCTTTTCCGCCCGCTTCACCATGTCTTCGATGCGGGCCGGGTGTATGCGCCCGTCCGCAATCAACTTGGACACCGCTATCCGGGCGGTCTCGCGTCTGACCGGGTCGAAACACGAAAGCGTTACCGACTCCGGCGTGTCGTCAATGATCAGGTCAACGCCTGTACTCTTTTCAATCGCTCGTATATTCCGTCCTTCGCGGCCTATCAGACGACCTTTCATGTCGTCGCTGGGAAGTGGAACGGATGTGACCGTCATCTCTGAGACGACGTCCGCAGCCATTCTTTGAATCGAGGTTGCCAGAATCCTGGAGGAAAGTGCGTGGGCATCCTCCTGGGCCTGGATCTCGATGTCTCTGTAGCGTTTAGCTATCTCGTGTTGGATCTCTTCCTCGGCTTGGCGCATAAGCGTCGCTTCTGCCTCGGCTTGGCTCATTTCGGAGATCTCCTCGATTTTCGCCAATGCCTGCTGTTTGAGGTCGTCGAGTTCTATCTCGATTTGTTCTGACTGCTGCTCCCTTTTTGAAAGCCGTCGTTCTCGGCGATCCAGGTTGTTTGCCCGTTTTTCGAGATTTTCTTCCCGGTTTCCTAGTCTGCGCTCCGATCTTTTCACTTCGGAGCGCTGCTCACGCAATTCGGATTCCCATTCCGAACGCAACCTGAGAGACTCTTCCTTAGCCTCTATGACGGTGGTTCGGCTCTGCTCGCGCGCTGCTTCCAGTATGCGCTCGGCTTCCTCCTGAGCGCTGTCTATGCGTCTTGCGGAGACCAGCCTGCGACCGTAGTAGCCGGCTCCGCTTCCTACCGATAGGCCAATCAGGACGGCGAGAAGCGCAATTACAAATTCCATGCGACTCACCTTCCTCTAATTTTTCAACCCAAACCTGAAAGACGGTTCGGGAATGGTTTCATGGTATATAGAGGCCCCCTGACTGTCAAGCAGTTGTGTCTGATTTTCAGGGCCTTTGCAAAGATGCGACATATATCATAGTTTATAGATGCACAGGAAAGTACTGGACGCTAACTG